>JACDAR010000288.1 GCA_013695335.1 Rubrobacter sp. | reverse complement strand
TGCCGTAGAAGCTCCAGCGGAAACCGCTGATCAGGTAGACCACCGGGTTGAAAAGGGTGACTGTCTGCCAGAAAGGCGGCAGCATATTAATCGAATAGAAACTGCCGCCGAGGAAGATCAGGGGCGTAATGATCAGGAACGGGACGAGTTGCAGCTTCTCGAAACCCTCGGCCCAGATGCCGAGGATGAACCCGAAGAGGCTGAAGGTGAAGGACGTGAGCAGGAGGAACGTAATCATCCACAGGGGATGCGCGATCTCGATGGGCACGAACAGACCGGACGTTGCCAGGATGATGAGGCCGAGGATCATGGACTTGGTCGCCGCAGCCCCAACGTAGCTGATGACGATCTCGACGTACGAGACGGGGGCAGACAGGATCTCGTAGATCGTGCCCGTGAACTTGGGGAAGAAGATGCCGAACGACGCATTGGAGATGCTCTGGGTCAGGAGCGACAGCATGATCAAACCAGGCACAATGAACGCGCCGTAGCTGACGCCGTTCACGTCCGTGATGCGTGAGCCAATCGCGGCCCCGAAGACTACGAAGTACAAAGAAGTAGAGATGACGGGCGTGACGATGCTCTGCAAGATAGTTCTGAAGGTTCTCGCCATCTCGAACGTGTAAATAGCGCGTATCGCGTGGAAGTTCATCTTCCCTCCCTAACCAGATCAACGAAGATTTCCTCTAGCGAGCTTTGTTTGGTCTGAAGGTCGTCGAATTTGATGCCAGCCGCGTTGAGGCTGGAGAGCAGCACCGTGATGTCGGTGCGGCCGTTCTGCGTGTCGTAGGTGTAGACGAGCTCGCTGCCGCCGTTGGCGAGTTCCAACCCGTATCCGGCAAGCTCGTTCGGGACAGTATCCAGTTCGTCGTGCAGTTGCATGGTCAACTGTTTCTTGCCGAGTTTGCGCATCAACTCGGCCTTATCTTCGACCAGGATGATCTCACCGTGGTTTATCACGCCGATCCGGTCAGCCATCTCCTCGGCCTCGACTATGTAGTGGGTGGTCAGGATGATGGTCACCCCGCCGTCGCGCAGTCTACGGACCATCTCCCACATGTCCTGGCGCAGCTCGACATCGACGCCAGCGGTGGGTTCGTCGAGGAAAAGGATCCGCGGCTCGTGCGATAGGGCTTTGGCGATCATGACCCTGCGCTTCATGCCGCCCGAGAGCGTCATGATCTTGTCGTCCTTCTTGTCCCACAAAGATAGATCCCTGAGCACCTTCTCGACGTAGCCTGGGTCTTTCGGTTTGCCGAACAGCCCGCGGCTGAAGTTACAGGTGGCCCACACGGTCTCGAAAGCGTCTGTGGTGAGCTCCTGGGGGACCAGTCCGATCAGGGACCGCGCAGCCCGATAGTCCTTGATGATGTCGTGGCCGTCGGCCAGGATCACACCGTCTGATGGGTTGACGATGCCGCAGACGGCGCTGATGAGGGTAGTCTTCCCCGCGCCGTTTGGGCCGAGCAGAGCGAAGATCTCACCTTTCTGGATGTCCAGGTTGATCTTCTTGAGCGCCTGGAAACCCGAGTCGTAGGTCTTGCTGAGGTTCGACACGGAGACGACGGGCTGCAAGGTCAGTCCTTCCTCGTCGCGGCGATCCGCTTCTCGTATCTCATCTGTTCCCTCCTGTTGCGGAGCTTCTTGCGGTTCGGCTCCTGGCCGGATATCCGCGCCGATAACGTCGTTTCCTGATATTCGCGTCATTGGAGACCTCGTGCGCCGGGCGTAAGTACGGTTTCCGATATGTACCTTGGTACAGGATTGATCCCCGGCGAACCAAATCGCACGATCATTCTGTACCCTATAAGTCTACCCGAAGCGCCCGCCTTTCCGACGGTAAAATCCCCCTCGGCAAGGAGTTCGGCGATCAAGGGTCCGGCTTGAAATGCCTGGCCTCGACCTCTTGATAGTTACCGCACTCCGGGCAGGTAAAGGGGCGCACCTTGCGTGAGCCGTATGCCGGGACGATGGTCGTCTTGTTCCAGTCGAAGACGTAGTCGCAGTTCTCACACTTCTGCCGGAACGTCACCACCGTGCCCCGCACGTTGACGATCTTGCCGCCCTTCATCTCTACCGCCACGCTACGCCTCCAGACGCCGGAAGATCCAGGTACTCTTGCGTTCAGATTCTACAAGACCGGTCTCGGAGACTACGTGAAGGCGATGCCGAGCTTGACGCTGTTCTCCGGGTCGCGGTCCACGAACCTCTCGTAACCTCGGGGAGATTCCGCGAAGGGGATGACCGGGTCAACGACGCGCGAGCAGTCTATGCGCCCGGTGGCGAGCATTTCCCAGCAGCTCCGCATGATGCGATCCCGGTTCCAACGCGGGTGGTCCCGGTTGGGCTCGCTGCTGGCGCGGGAGAACACGATGTTTGCGCCGTTGAAATGCGCTTCCTTGCCAAGGTCCAGACTTCCGCCGAACGCCCGCGCCCAGCCCACGAACGCGATAGTACCGCCATAGGCAAGGCCTCTCAGCGCCTGCTGGAGGGCGCGTTCGTCACCGCTGGTCTCCACGACGGCGTCCACACCGAGCCTGTCCATGGCCTTCTTTAGCTCCAGCCCGATGTCGTGGCCCGCGGGATCGAGGGCCGCATCAGCCCCGGCCTCCAGGGCCGCCTGGCGGCGCCTGCGGATCGGGTCCACCACCGCCACGTGGGAGGCGCCCGCGGACTTCGCCATCTGGGCGGCGATGGCCCCGATGGCGCCCAGGCCGAACACGGCGACCCGGTCCCCCAACCGCATCCTGGAGTCGCGCACCCCGGCGAGGGCGAACTGGGCGGGGTCCAGGCACAGGGCGTTCTGCCACGGCA
>JACDAR010000284.1 GCA_013695335.1 Rubrobacter sp. | reverse complement strand
CGGCTCCGCTGACTGCCCGACCATTACGTGGGATGAACCGGCGATAAGCGCGGTCTTGCCTGGGGTGAGCACGTCGAGGCCGACCATCGCCACGAAGGCGTCGCCCCCACCCTCGGCGACCGGGATGCCCGCCGGGAGCCCAAGCTCCTCGGCCGCTTCTTTTCGCAGTTCGCCGGCGACGGCACCCATGTCGAGGACTTGCTGGGGGAATTTGTCTAGCAGGTCGTCGAGTTCCAGGGCCGTATACAGGCTCTCGGGGAATCCGCCTTCGTTGCGGTCGTAGTTACCAGCGGAAGCTGGCGGTGTTTATGGAGGCTGTCCACTCACCGGTGAGGCGGTGGGTGATCCAATCCAGATACTCGCAGATGCGTCCAGCGTTATCGTAGGTATCCGGTTCGTTCTCCTTGAGCCAGAGCGCCTTGCACGGCATCCACTCAGCCGAGACGCTCCCGTAGCCGTTGTACTTGAGCGCGGGGTCGCCGGTCTCCTCTACCCTGCGAGCCTGGTCCGAGGCCCGCACGTCCATCCACATGATAGCTGGCCGCAATACCCGATCCTTGTTATCCAGCGCGACAACTGTGCATGTCGTCGCGTCAACGGAGATACCGGAGATCTCTTGCGGGTCCACGTTCCCCTCGTCCAGGGCGCGGCGCATCGCCTTTACCAGGCAGTCCCACCACTCGTCGGGGTCCTGCTCCGCCCACCCTGACCTCGGATGCTTGAGGCCGTACTCCTCACCAGCGAAGATCACTGGCGTTCCCTCGCGGTCGAAGATGCCCACCCTTATGCTTTCCGTTCCACCGTCTATGCCGACGAAGTATGGCCCCTCGACCACTTCCCGCTCCTTCCCCCGGAGACTTTCACATCTTAAATGTGATTTTGTCAAGGTAACATGATAAAAAAGCGGTGGCAAGGGGAAAACTCGTAACATTTTCAGGATGTAGACGAATGGAGGAGCGAGATGAAGAAGATCGGCATCGGCGCTGACGGCGCCGCCACGCAGTTGAAGGGCACGCTCATCGAGTACCTCGAAGAAGCTGGATACGAGGTGGAGGACTACGGTTCTGAAGCTGAGGGCGTGGATTACCCGGACGTAGCCGTGGAGGTCGCGGAGGCGGTCGCAAGTGGCGAGCATGACCGGGCGATACTATGTTGCGGTACGGGGCTTGGCATGTCCATAACGGCGAACAAGGTGCCAGGCGTGCGTGCAGCGCAGTGTCACGACGTGTATTCGGCGGAGAGGGCGCGCAAGTCAAACAACGCCCAGGTCCTGACGATGGGGGCGCGTGTCATAGGGCCCGAGCTTGCCAAGACAGTGGTTGGAGCCTGGCTCGAGTCGGAGTTCGCCGGCGGCGGGTCCGCGCCGAAGGTGGCCAAGATAGAGGAGATAGACCGCCGCTACAACGGTGCGATCCGGTAGTCTCCGGGCCGGATGCCCTGCCGGGTGGGATCCAGTAATCGAAATAACACGCGGGTATAATGCGGGCCGTGGAGAGTGACGAGAGACCCGCTGGAGATCCCGCCAAACACCCTGAGGCGGATGGGCGCAAGAAGAACACCCCCATGCAACGCCAGGAGCAGGTGGCCGAGTACGTGCTGCACAACGGGCGTGTTTCGGCCAAGGATCTCGCGTCGGTCTTCGATGTCAGCGCCATGACCATCCATCGCGACCTGGATGAACTAGAACACCAGGGCGTTCTGCGTAAAGTTCGTGGCGCGGCCGAGCCGCAGCCGACCAGCCTGTTCGAGAGCAACGTGCGATACCGCATCAGAGCCTCGATGGCGGAGAAGGAGGCCATCTGCCGCCACGCGCTGCGCCAGATACAGCCGGGGCAGGCTGTGATGCTCGATGACTCGACTACCTCGCTGCCGCTGGTCAGGCGTCTGCACGAGGTGACGCCGCTCACGGTCATCACGCACTTCCTTACGAGCGTCAACGAGCTGCGCGGGGTAAAGGGGATCAAGCTGACCATGCTAGGCGGCGAATATCTGCCCAGCCACGATGCGTTCGTCGGGCTCGGCTGTGAGGAGGCCATCGCCTCGTTGCGCGCGGACATCCTATTCATGTCAGTCCCGGCCGTCTCGGAGTGCAGCGCGATGCACCAGGAGCAGGACATCGTGCGCATCAAACGCGCCCTCATGGCGTCGGCGAAACGCAAGGTGCTGCTCGTGGACCACCACAAGATCGAAAAGTCCGCCCTCCACCTCCTCGCCCCCCTGAGCGAGTTCGACCTTGTGATCATAGACTCCGGAGTCGACAACGAAACCCTGCAACGATTGCGCGACTGCTCCGCCAACGTCGAGGTGGCGCCAATGCAGCCGACCCTGCATCCCGATTCCTAGCCCCATACATTCTCCGATTTCCGCCAGACGGACGCCGCGACCAAGTCACGCCTGAACCCGGTCTTCTAGTAAAATACGGCATCTGTAAAACTGCCTTTGGGGAAAGGGAGGAATACGTGTCCAACATCGGGGATTACGCGCGGACGTACGCAGACTTCGAGTGGGAGACGCCGGATCGGTTCAACTTCGGTCGGGACGTTGTCGACAAATGGGCCGA
>JACDAR010000267.1 GCA_013695335.1 Rubrobacter sp. | reverse complement strand
CTCGCGCACGCTGAAGCACAGCCTCGGCGCGTCCCACGCAAACCGGAAACCTCTTCGGACCGTCGCCACGGCCTCTGCCCCGGCGAAGGGCTCGACGCCGCCGGCCGCGCCGTTGAGGACGGAGCTGAGCCAGCCTGTGGAACCCGCGCCGGTGGAGACTATGATGCCGCTGGATGATTGATCCTCGGAGCGCCGTCCGTGCGTGATGTGGTAGCGGGCCGAGACGTGGGTCTTTCTGCCTATAAAGAGGTCGCGTTGAAGGCGAGCAGGCTCTGGCCGTCGCCGAGCGTGGCCCGGGCCATCGTCACCTCGCGCACACGGTACTCGCCGTGAAGCACGCTTCGGATTGCCACCCCAGCATCCCCCACCCGGAATGGAATGAGGATGCCGTCTATGGTCGTGGGATCGGGGTTGAAAGCCAGGATCGACTGTGCGCCGCGCAGGTACTTGGCGACGTTGACTACCATCCCGTCGGGGCCGAGGGTGACTATGAGGTCACGCTCCCCGAACGCGAAGGTCGGGAGGAACGAACGCTCGACGAACTGGCTGCGGACGCCGGTTGGGAGCGCATCCTTGAGGGCGGCGAGGGCCTCGTCGTGGGCGCGTTGTTCCTCCTCGTATGGTTCGAAAGGGACGCCCGAGTGTTCCAGGTAGAAGCGGGCCTGTTCCCGAGTTACGAAGCGTTCGAGAAGCTCCTCCAGGCCCGTCTTCCTGGTGATGACCACTATTTTGTCGAGGTCAGCGGGCACCGTTGCCCTCCGCCTGGAGCAGGTCCGCCAGCACCTCGGAGGTTATGTTCAGGTTGCCGACCTTGCCAGCGTTGTTGCCGATGTCGCGCATCGCGAGGGCGAGGACTTTCCTGGGGTCGAGGTCGCGGTACGGGGCGAGCTCCATCTCGTTTGCCCGCGTCGTGAAGCCAGCTTCGAGTTCCCTGCGTTCGCCCCATGCCTGGGACTTCTTGCGGTCGTTGGCGGCTTCGAGGTCTATGAGGCGTTCGCGCTCGCGGACGAGGGAGATCTCACCTTCGAGCTCGTTCGATTTGATCTTGCCCTCCTCCTCGACGGCCGCCGCCCTTCTCGCATAGATCGCCTCGTCCGCCCGCCGCAGCAACGTCTCCCTGTACTCCGCCTCGAGCGCCTTCCCGACCTCCGGGTTCGGGCTGACGGAGGTGAAGTTCAAACTCAGCAACTCCACCCCGAGCGGTGCGAGAAGGTCGCGGGACCGCACCTCCTCCTGCACCTCTTCCGAGATGCTCGCGCCGTTCCCGAGCACACCTTCGAGGGACCTCCCCTCGACTTGCCGCCTGGTCTCCATCTGGACTGTGACGACTATGCGTTGCTTCAGTCGTTCAGGGTCCTGGGAGAGGTACGCGCGCTTCCTCGGTTCGACAGCGTAGTTGAGCATCTCGACAGTACGGCGCGGCTCGACTATGCGGTAGGTAAGCTGTCCCTGTATCGTGACCGCCTGGTAGTTTCCTGTCTGCTCGTTGAACACGAAAGCCGCGTCCGCGCTCGAAACCGGCACGACCACTATGCTCGTGGTGCGCTTGCGGTAGTAGAAGGAGAGCGCCTGCCCCTCCCTCTTCACCCGCCCGCCGGACACCTTCCGCACGAACTCCGTTGGTTGCGCCTTGAAGTAACCGATCCCGAACATCCCGCTACCTCCTCATCCCTCGATGTACCCGTCAGGCGTCTCGAAGAGCCCGAAAGCCCTGCGCCTGAACCTGTACAGATGCGCCGGCTTGCCACGCGCCGGCCTCGTCTTGCCCGTATCCCCGATCACGCCCGCTTCGAGCACCTTGCGCCTGAAGTTCCCCCTGTTCAGCGCAACCCCGAGCACGGCTTCGTACACGTGCTGCAACTCCGGCAGCGTGAACTCATCGGCCAGAAGCTCGAACCCGAGTGACGAGTAGCCGAGCTTGCTCTGCAACCTTCGCACCGCGTAGGCCAGGATCTCCCGGTGATCGAGGGCCACACATCCAGGCAGCCGCCGCACGGCCTGCCATCCGAGATTCCCGCCGTAATCCTCCCGCACCCGATCCGCGCCGACCACGACCATGTACGCCACAGAAACGATCTCCCCGCGTGGGTCACGCCCCGGCGTCAGAACGTCTCCCGCATCCCCGATCACAGGCGGCCTGTCGAACGTGGCCAACTGCTCGACCCACGCCTGCTCCACGCCCGTCGTCCGCCCCAGCGCCTCCCGCGCCAGCTCGTCCACAGGCTGCCCCTGCCGCCTGAACTCTCCAGGCAGCGCCCAGAATCCCTCGTACGGAGCGTGCGGCCTCCGGCCCATCAACACCGAGAGATCATCCCCCACCAGCCCGAATACCACCAGATCCACAGCAATCCTTGTCTCATCACTCTCTATCATTATGACTCATATATATTCATAAAATAACTTATAAAACAAGGGAGATTTTCTTTCGAACATTCGATGATCGTTTGGGCGTGCTTCCCAACAGACCAGGCGAACGAGACTGGCATTGGGAGGATGTGATGGGACCCGTAGACTCACAAGATCAGCTTCCGGGGGAGGCTGCATATTGGCGTATGTCAGCTTGTTGGGAGGAGTTCAGATGGCCGAGGTGGTTCTATTTCATTCCGTACTGGGGCTGCGGAAGGGGGTGCTCGCTGATGCTGACAGGCTGCGCGCGGCGGGGCACACGGTCCACACACCCGACCTCTTCGACGGGGAAGTGTTCGACGACCTCGACGATGGCATGCGCAAGGAAGAAACGCTCGGCTACCGGGAGGTCTCACGCAGGGCGAGTGAGGCCGTCACAGGGTTGCCCGCCGGGCTGGTATTCGCAGGGTTTTCCATGGGGGTTGCACACGCCGAGTTCCTGACTGCCAGCAGACCCGGAGCCCTTGGTGCTGTGCTCATGCACGGCGCAGTGCCCGTCGAAGGGCTCAGCGAGTATTTCGGCGTCGAGCGTTGGCCCGACGGGGTGCCGGTACAGGTGCATTACGCTGAAGGGGATCCCTGGGTGGAAGCGAAAGATGAGGTAGTCCCTCTCGGGGATGCTGTCAGAGGAGCTGGGGCCACCTTCGAGGCATACACGTACCCCGGCTCAGGCCACCTGTTCGCCGATCCAGCCCTGTCTGAGTATGATCGGGAATCATCCGAGCAGATGTGGCAGCGGGTGCTCGATTTCCTCGCTCAGATTGACGCCCGGAGATCGAACGTCTAAAGAACCTCCGATAACTGGCCCCGTCACCGGTGATCAGGCTTTCGACGAACGCCGCACCCAGAGGATGAGCAGAACCTGCAATGGGAGACGGAGAAAGAGCAGGCTCGTCCACCAGCGCGGTTTCCCGGCGGCGCGGGCGTCGAGGAGCATCTGGAGGTTCGCGGGCCAGACGGCGAGGAGCAGCAAAATGAGCCAGATCCCGGCAACGCGTCGGGTGCGCCTAGAGAACATACCGAGCCCACCTATTATCTCGGCCGCGCCGCTCAGGTAGACGAGTTCGCGGGGGAAAGGCACGTATGGCGGCATGATCCGCACGTAGACGCCGGGGAAGCGAAAATGCAACGACCCGGCTACCACGAACGTCGTGCCAAGCAGGATGCGAGACCGTGACGAATTCAAGCTAGTGAGGTTCCTTTCCGCTTTGCCTTTCGGGCTACCTCGTCATCGGGACTTTATACGATAGACTGTATGCGTGAAGGTCCGCCATGCGCGACCTTTTTTGTTGCCAGGCGCAATGCGCGCTCCGTATCATCTCAGGAAACCAGAGGAACCATGAACTACCGCAACATAGCGATCATCTCGCACGTGGACCACGGCAAGACTACGCTCGTCGATGCCCTGCTTCGCCAGACGCTCGAACTCGGGCACGGGCAGGAGATCATGGAGCGTGCGATGGACTCGAACGTGCTCGAAAGGGAGCGCGGCATAACCATCCTCGCCAAGAACACCGCCGTGGAGTACGAGGGCGTCAAGATCAACATAGTAGACACCCCCGGTCACACGGACTTCGGCGGCGAGGTCGAGCGCGTCCTCGGCATGGTGGACGGCTGCCTGCTGCTCGTCGACGCTGCGGAAGGCCCGATGCCCCAGACGCGCTTCGTGTTGCGCAAGGCCATCGAGCTCGGCCTCAAGCCCATCGTGGTCATCAACAAGATCGACCGTATGGACGCCCGCCCCGAGGAGGTAGTCAACCTCACCTTCGACCTGATGGCAGACCTCGGCGCATCCGACGAACAGCTCGACTTCCCAATCCTGTACGCCGTAGCCCGCGAGGGTAAGGCATTCAAGGATCCAGCCGACCCACAGGACGATATGCGGGAACTGTTCGAGACGGTACTGGAAGAGATACCAGCACCAGACGCGGACCTTGAAGCGCCATTCCAGATGCTGGTCACCACCCTGGATTACTCAGAGTATCTGGGTCGGATCGTGGTCGGTCGCGTGAGGCGGGGCGAGGTTGGGCGCGGGGAGTCGGTCAACCTGATCCACAAGGACGGCACGATGTCGAGGGCGCGCGTCGTCCAGCCCTTCACCCACCTCGGGCTACAGCGCGTCGAGGTCGAGGAGGTCGGGGCTGGCGATATCGTGGCGCTCTCCGGTATCGAGAACGCGCATATCGGCGAGACGATTGCCGACCTCGAAGAGCCGGAGGCGCTGCCCATCATAACGGTGGACGAGCCGACGGTGAGCATGGTCTTCCAGCCGAACACCTCACCGTTCGCAGGGACGGAAGGGAAGTACGTGACCTCGCGCCACCTGCGGGACAGGCTGATGCGCGAGGTGCAGACTAACGTGTCGTTGCGCGTCGAAGAGCTGCGACCTGACGAATTCGAAGTCTCCGGGAGGGGCGAACTTCACCTCTCGATCCTGCTGGAAACCATGCGCCGCGAGGGCTACGAGGTTCAGGTAGCATCGCCGCAGGTCATCACGCGCGAGATAGACGGCAAGATGTATGAGCCGTTCGAGCATCTGGTCATAGACGTGCCTGAGCGGTTCGCGTCGGCGGTGATCGGAACTCTCTCAACCCGCAAGGGCAGGCTGGCGAACATGGAGCCGCAGGGCTCCCGCACCCGCATCGAGTTCCGCATCCCGAGCCGCGCCCTGTTCGGCTTCCGCACCCAGTTCCTCTCCATGACGCAGGGAGAGGGCATCATGAGCCACGTCTTCGACGGCTACGCACCGTGGACCGGCGACCTGAAGACCCGGCAGAGCGGCAGCCTGGTCGCATCGGAGGCGGGAAGCGCGTTCGCGTACTCCATCTGGAAGCTCCAGGAACGCGGCGAGTTCTTCATCCAGCCAGCGACGGATGTCTACGTTGGCATGGTCGTCGGCGCGTACAGCCGGGAGAACGACCTGAACGTCAACGTCTGCAAGAACAAGAAGCTTACCAACGTTCGCTCCGCCGGGGCCGACGACGCCCTCAACCTCACCCCACCGCGCAAGCTCACCCTCGAAGACGCCCTCGAATACATAGGCGGCGACGAGCTGGTCGAGATCACCCCCAAGTCCATCCGCCTGCGCAAGAAGATCCTCGAACCAGGGATGCGCAAGTAGCGTTATAGGGTTCCGGATCACCGTTCGTACGGAACTGTGATCCTGGGAAGCATGGGGAAGTGGCGCCGGTTGAAGGTTACGAGATCCGCGCCGTTCTCCTCTGCGGTCGCGGCGATCAGGGCATCCGCAAGGCCGGTGCCGTGGCTGGGCTTGTAGTCTCGACGATAGAGTCCACCGAGCCGGGCAATCTTCTCTGTGACGGGTAGGACGACGAAGGCCAGAAGGAGCTGCTTCAGGGACTCTTCCTCTTCGTCGCCCTTGACGCCGGCGAATAACTCGGCGACCGAGATCACTGATATGTACAGGTCCGAAGTCAGGCCCTCCAGATACTCCACGGCTTCGCTCCTGCCCCTCAGGTACTCGATCAGCA
>JACDAR010000214.1 GCA_013695335.1 Rubrobacter sp. | reverse complement strand
AGGACAGATACGGCGCCCTCCTCTCCAGGCACGACATAGACTTGTATCTTGACGGCGAGCCGAGGAGGTTCAGCTACGGGCGCACCAGCGGTCGCCTGACGTGTCCCACGGGGAACCTTTCCTCCGGCCCTCACACGGTCGAGATAGAGGTCACCATCGAGACCAACTTCGGATCGAGGACTGGCAGAAAGCGTTGGACATTCAACGTAAAGAAGTGAGGGGGGAGTAGTTCGGTTCGGAGGCGGGCCGTGCCGGACTTCAGGTTCTCAGGCACGCTTTTGTGATGGTTCCTGGAGAGGAGCAAGATGGCCGGTGAAGATACCAGAAAACGCGAGTTCAAAGCGCAGCTCGTCAAGGCGGCCCGGATGTACGCCATGTGCCAAAAGGCCGAAGTAGCCGAACCCCTCGACGTTACGGCGCTGGCGGTTGCCGCGTTCGAAGATATGCCGCTCAAACAGGCCATCGTGCTCGTTCGCTCGAACGAGCAGAACGTCAAGGATCTCGCCTGGGCTTTCAGGAACTCGAAATCCGCCCAGGAGTTCGAACAGAGGGTCAAGCAGATTCAGAACCTGCCCAACAGTGGGCAGAGAAAGTCCGGCTAACCGGCGCCACCTGACCTCGAACGACCTCCGTCGGGTTTTGCCAACGGTAAGTAATGCTGGATCTCATGGGCAAGCCCCGGCTGCCAGACCCTATGTATTGTGGTTGGTAGACAAACTGGTTTACATGCCCCTCATTGCTTGCATAGAATCCCCGAAAACCAGGGATTCGGGATGTGAACGTGGGATTGAGCGGCGGAAGGATGCCATTCGAAGAGCGCAGGATGTGGAGGCTGCTGCTGGCGCGGCTGCATCCCGACGTGGGTGGGGACCAGGAGTCCTTCCTGCTGGCATCCGCTTTGAGGGCTGGCATCAGCGGGGATCTCCCGTCGTATCCGGGAACCGCAAGCAAACCTTCGGGCTCTGATACGTTCCTGGGCCGATGGCGAAACACCATGGATTCCTGGGCCTCCGACAACAGGGAAACCCTCAGGGGACACCGCACAAGGTGTAGCGAACCCTCACGCCCCTAGACCGATAAGCGGCCGGGGAATTCCTGGCTGGCTATCCTCCACAAAGTTCCCGCGCAAACGCTCGGGCGCCAGACTGTGTCCTGAGCCGGGTGCGTGCTCGAAATCAACCGCAAAGAAGGGCCGGGAGATCCAAACCCCGGCCCTTCTATTGATACGGGTTACGAACCTGTCAGAGGCTGGTGAGGTTGCCTATCGGGCCGCCTGCGGTATTCAGTTTCTTGCATTCACCGCACAGCTCCTTGTCGCCAGTCCCCTCGCGTAGGTTCTCTGGGGTTATATTGCCGCCGGTCATGCAGTTTTTGTTGTTGTGGTAGACGTTCGCGTTGACCGACTGCCACGGCCCTTCGCCTGTCAGGGCGCCGGTGGTTCCTTTCAGCCCTTCCTGGGCTGCGCCCAGGAGACCTTTGTCCTTGTCCGTAGCCATGTGGTCCTTTCTCCCCCCGTCGCTCTCCCGAGCTTCCGCCGACGGTTAGCTCAAAAGGTCCTTGAGGTTGCCCTTCTTCTCCTTGGCGCGGCCTTTGCGCTGGTCTGTCCGGCCCTCACGCTTCGTCTTGTCGTCCCCTGTCAGGGCGCCGCCAGCTTCTTTCATCTTGCCTTTCGCCCGGTCCACCGCCCCGTCGTTCTTGTCCTTGCTGCTGTCTCGGCCCAGCATGTTTGCTCCTTTCGTCCGGCTGGCCTATGGCTCTAAGCGGTACACTCGAATTGCCCCAGGCTCGACCTCCCTATCCTCGTCATTATTCTAGCAACTTACTAACGTTCTTGCCTTTTAGACAGGCTGTTCGCGGTTATGGTTACGTTCCCGGGAGGGAGGAGTTTCGTCGGTCTCGACCCTGTCTCTAGCCCTGTTGCTGTTGTTGCTGCTGGAGCCGCTCGATCTCCTCCCACACGAGATCCCCGGCCTGCCGCAACATCTTGATAGCCTCCATCTGGCTCGGGCTGCTCAACTCAAGCATGTTCTGTACTTTCCTGATATTCGTCAGGGCGCGGCCCATTTTCTGTACGGGGCTTGGCTGTTGCTGCTGTTCGCCCTGCTGCTGTTGCTGTTCGCCCTGTGCCACGGTTTCACCTTTCTGTCGGCCTTCCCAAACTATGCAAGGGCTTTTACCCGATGCAAAACAAAGCTAGACTACTCGTGGCAGGGGCAACGGTGAGGAAGGTATACGGTGGAAAGCCAGGGATCCAACCCGAAAAGCACAGAGGAAGATCTGGGACTCTCGCCCCAGGCGCGTTCGGGTGGGGATCTCGAACAGCCCGCAAACGAAGAGCCTGACGTGATCCTGAACATCCCGACGCTCCAGGTCGAGGAGCTCGACCTGGAAGTCGATGATCTCAGGGCCCACATCTCGGTGAGGGCCGAACTAGTCAACTTCGTTAACATAGACATAGGGGTTGACGCTTACCTGAACCACCTGAAGCTGAACGTCAAGGGCGTCGAGGCGCAGGCGCAACTTAGGGTGAGGCTGGACAAGATCCTCGGCACCATCGACCGCGCCCTCAGCGCCATCGAGGCGAACCCTGATCTCCTGAACCGTAAACCCCAGGGCGGAGAAACCGCCGATGCTCCCGATAACCGCAACACCGAAGATGCCGGAGATCCTGCAGAACAGGCACAACCCCCCATGCCAGGCATCCCATCCCCATCTGTGCCTCAGCCGGAATTGGAGGAGGGCGGAGGAGCCACGGGCGACGATTCCGGCGAAGTAATGGCGACGGAAGCGGCAAGACGCAAAGCGGAGGAGCTGGGTGTGGATCTCAACTTCGTGGAACCCACGGGCTCGGGTGGACGTATCATTCTCGGGGACGTGAAGCGGGCCGCGAACGGATGACGGCGATCGTACTGCGACGCTCGTACTGCGACGCTCGTACTGCGACGCTCCCGCAGCTATCAGGGATTACAATAGGCAAAATAGGTCAGGAGGAACTTGTGGCCGGTGGAAATTTCAAACGCAGCTCGGCCGAGATCATCGCGGACCTGCTCTCCGATGACAGGGTGAAACGTGCTCGGAAGTACATCCGCAGCGAAGAGTTCAAAGCAGAACGCGAACGTGTCAGGCAGAATGCTACCGACCGCCTGAAGAACGTGAGCAAACGCTACCGCTCCAAGAAACGCACTCCCGAAGCCGCAGCCCGTGAGAGGCAGCTCACCCTGCGCCTTGCCGAAGTAGAGGCTGAGGCTGCGGATCTTCGCATTCGACTCTCTGAACTACTCGAAGAAGAGGAGAAGCTCCGCAGCGAGTTGGAAGATTTATAGTCTTCCGACCGCGCGAGGCGCGGATAGGTTCCAGAAACCCTTATTCACGCTAGTATGCTACCGGTTGTGCGGGCTTGTGATTTGGGGTCTATTCGTGTAAAAAGTAGGCTGCTCTTCGTACCCCGCGCTTTGTAGGAGGCGACTTGGCAACTCCTGGAATCGGTCTTTACGACCCCGCTTTCGAGCATGATGCATGCGGCCTCGGGTTCGTGGCGCGGGTAGATGGCCGCCGTACCCGGGAAACCGTCGAGGAGGGACTGGAGATCCTCCGCAACCTCGCCCACAGGGGGGCGAGCGGGAGTGATCCGGAAACAGGGGACGGAGCAGGGCTCTTGCTCCAGATTCCCGACGCCTTCTTCCGCAGGGAATGCAAGGAGATCGGTATCGAACTGCCCCCGGCCGGTGGTTACGGGGTCGGTGTGGTCTTCGAGTTCGGCGACGATGGTTACGAGAACGCCCTGAGAGACCTCGTGGAAGAGGAGGGCCAGCGACTGCTAGGTTTCCGGGATATTCCCGTGGAACCGCGGGCGGCTGGAAATCTGGCGCGGGACGTGATGCCGCGTTTCCGGCAGTTCTTCATCGAGAACCGGGCCGGGAGCGAGGCGGACTTCGAGCGGAAGCTCTACGTCATCCGGCGCAGGGTCCACAAGGCGGTCGAGGAATCGCACAGGCTGTACATTGCTAGCCTCTCGTGCCGGACTGTGGTGTACAAGGGGCTTTTGAAGGGGGATCAGGTCCCCCAGTTCTACCCCGACCTGAGAGACCCGGCTTTCAACAGCGCCCTCGCGCTGGTCCACTCACGCTTCTCGACGAACACGCTTGGTTCATGGGAGCTGGCGCATCCGTACAGGTACATGGCGCACAACGGTGAGATCAACACGTTGCGCGGCAACGTGAACTGGATGCGTGCCCGCGAGAGCCGTCTTGAGTCTGACCTCTTCGGGGACGACATAGGGAAGCTCTCGCCCGTTATCGCCCCGGACCAGAGCGACTCCGCGGCCTTCGACAACGCGCTGGAGCTTCTGTACCTGGCTGGCCGCGACCTGCCGCACACGGTAGCCATGATGATCCCGGAGGCGTGGGAGAACGACGACCTCATGGACCCGG
>JACDAR010000208.1 GCA_013695335.1 Rubrobacter sp. | reverse complement strand
CCGATCAGGACGCCGTATAGTGGGACGCCCCTGACGAATGCCTTGGTTCCGTCTATGGGGTCGAGGATCCAACGGTGCGTTGCGTTCTCGTCGCCTTCGTCCTCGAATTCTTCCCCGACGATGGCGTGGCGCGGATACTTCTCGCGTATGGCGGCCCGAATCAATCGCTCCGCCTCGCGGTCGGCGACCGTGACTGGCGTGTCGTCTGGTTTGGTGTCGGGGCGGGCGGCTGCGGTCCCGAAGTAGCCGAGGGTCAGGCGCCCCGCCTCGTAGGCTGTGCTGGTTGCGAATTCGAGATAGCTTCGTAGATCCACACCCGCGACATTAGCATCCCTGGGCATCATCGGTGGTTGGCCTTACGTGGTTCCCTGGGTTGGGTGACGCGCCCGAACATTGCGCCGTGCGAGAACGGGGCTTGTTTACCGTATACTTCGGGCTGCGGAATTTTGTTGTGAACGTGTTTGTATATTCCTTTTGTGGAGGTGATCCCACCCTTGCGAATCCGCGCCAGAAAGATGCCGCTGAACGAAACCGCGACGCCCCTGCTCGCCGTCGGGCTGTACGGTGAAGAGAATGCCCCTGAGACCCTGAACGGCGCGGCAGATGACGCCCTCTCGGGCGACTTCTTCGGCAAATCCGGTGAAACCGCCCTGCTTTACCCGAAAGACGCCGTCGCCGCCGATAGACTATTTTTGATCGGCCTCGGGGACCGCGCCTCATTCACGATAGAGAAGCTGCGCCGAACCGCCGCAACCGTCGCGAAGAAGGCCCGCTCCCTGAAGCTGGAAGGGGCGGCTTTCGTTCTTCCCGTCCCTGAAGGCACGAGCGTCGAGGATGCTGCGCTGGCGGCCACGGAAGGCGCGTCGCTCGGCCTCTACCGCTTCACGCGCCACAAGACTGGTGGTGACGATGGCGCCGGGGAACTCGATGCTTTCGACCTGCTGCTCGACGGCGCGGCTGACGAAGAAGCCGCGTCGCGCGGTGTGGAGGCTGGTGAGAAACTGGCGGCGGCGGCGCTTCTGGCGCGGGATCTCGCCAACGAGCCATCCAACGTCGCAACGCCGGAATACCTGGCCCAGACAGCACGCGGGATAGCGGAGCGGCACGGAATGGGGATCACGGTCCTGGACCGGGCGGGTATCGAGGAGGAAGGTCTCACGGGCCTGGCGAACGTGGGCCGGTCTGCCGTGAACGAGCCGCGCTTCATGGTGCTGGAGCACCGGAAGGGCGGCGATGAAGCGCCTGTCGTCATCGTGGGCAAGGCCGTGACTTTCGACTCGGGCGGCATCTCCATCAAACCATCCGGCGGCATGGAGGACATGAAGTTCGACATGGGCGGCGGCGCGGCTGTGCTCGGGGCTATGGAGGCCGTGGGTAGCATGGGGCTTCCGATCAACGTCATCGCCCTCGTGCCTTCGACGGAGAACCTGCCAGGAGGCGGCGCGTTCAAGCCGGGTGACGTGCTGAAGATGCACTCGGGGAAAACAGTGGAGATCATCTCCACGGACGCCGAAGGACGCCTGATCCTGGCCGATGCCCTCTCATACGCCCGCCGCTACGAACCATCGGCCGTCATAGATTGCGCCACCCTCACCGGCGCGTGCATCGTGGCTTTGGGCAACCACGCCTCCGGCCTCATGGGCAACGACGAAGACCTCATCGCTGAGGTCCAGGCTGCTGGTGAGACGGTCGGTGAACGGGCATGGCCACTCCCGCTCTTCGATGAGTACACGGAGCAGATCAAGGGCGACACGGCGGACATCAAGAACTCCGCCCGTCCTGCTGGCGCGCTGACGGCCGGTGCTTTTCTCAAGGAGTTCGCGGATTATCCGTGGGCGCACCTTGATATCGCGGGGACCGCAAACGGCAAGAAAGGCAACGCGTACACGCCGAAAGGGGCGACCGGTAATCCGGCGCGGACGTTGGTTCGGTTTCTGATGGGGCGGGCTGCAGAACGGGGGGACGCATGATACTGGAGATGCTCACGGTCGGGCCGTTTCAGGAGAACTGCTACGTGATCGGGGACGAAGATAGCGGCGTCGGGGTGGTCGTGGATCCCGGCGACGAAGCGGCCCGCATCTCTCTGGCGGTCGAGCAGACGGGGCTTGAGATAGAGAAGATCCTGCTCACCCACGCCCACATCGACCACATCGGGGCTGTCGCCACGCTCGTCCAGGAGTATTCCTGCCCCGTCCTGGCCCATCACGAAACGGGGCCGATGCTGCAACAGGCTCCCACCCAGGCCATGATGATGGGCATGAGGTTCGGCAGGGTCCCGAACCTGGACGGCCACATCGAGGACGAAGAGGTGATCGAAGTCGGCGCTTTGAGGTTGAAATCCCTGTACACGCCGGGGCACGCGCCGGGGCATCTTGCGTTCTACATCGAGGATGAGGGGCTTGTGCTTTCGGGTGACGCGCTCTTCTCGGGGAGTGTGGGCCGGGTGGACCTGCCCGGCGGGAGCATGGAGGTTCTGATGCGGAGCATCGGGGAGAGGCTGCTCACCCTCCCGGATGAGACGCGCGTGTACTCAGGGCACGGCCCACGAACTACCATAGGCGAGGAGCGGGCGCACAACCCGTTTCTCATGGGAGGAGGACTGGTTTGAGCGAGAGCGTCGAAAAACACAGGGAGGCCGCGCCGGAACACGTCCGCGTGGCGATCCTCACCATAAGCGACACCCGAACCCCAGAGAACGATACGGGCGGTGACGTTATACAGGAGCTGATGGAAGAGGCTGGGCATGAGATCACAGGCCGCTCCATCGTCAAGGACGAACCTTCGAGCATCCGCACGACGCTGGTTGACCTGCTGGCAAACTCCGGCGTGGACGCCATCATCACCACGGGCGGCACAGGCATCGCCGCCCGCGACACCACATACGAGGTGGTGAACCGTATGATCGAGAAGAAACTGGACGGGTTCGGTGAGATCTTCCGTATGCTCTCATACGAGGAGATAGGGGCCGCCGCCGTCCTCAGCCGGGCCGTCGCAGGGGCCGTCGGCGCCAAGTTCATAGCCAGCCTCCCAGGCTCCCGCAACGGCGTGCGCCTCGCCGTCGAGAAGCTCCTGGTGCCAGAAATTTCGCACATAGTCTTCGAACTAAAGAAAAGGGCGGACTGAATGGAACGCGAACCCCTCTCCCCAGAAGCCGAAACCTTGTGGCGGAACCTCTGGGATTTGTGGCAGGACAACGACGAGGAGGATGTGATCCTGGACTCCATCATCCTCAGCGACATCGAGGACGACATTCCCGACCTCCGTGGCCGCGTGAAGACCGCCCTCGCCTACCTCCAGCGCGCCCGCTACGTCCAGTACCGCTCCGGCGTCGGCGAAGACGGCCTGGAGCCAATCCTCTACGACGTGTACGAGCCGAGGTAGTCAGCAAGTGGAGGCCCGAACCTCGACCGACAGCCCCATCCGGGTGGACTACGTTCCTGGCGACGCGCTCGGCCTGCTGGAAGGCTCTGGCGCACTCGGCATGACCTTCGCGCCTGGCATGAATGATCGTGGATGGGACAGAGACGTCACCACCGACCTCGCCGCCCTGGGCGACGAGTACGAGACCGACGTTCTCGTCTCGCTGATGGAGGACTTCGAGTACGACGCGTACCGCATGAACGGCGGGAGGAGCTTCTTCGATTCGGCCGCCGCGGCGGGCATGGAGGTGGTTCGATTCCCCATAGTTGACGTTGACGTGCCGCGAAGCGAGCAGATCGAGGCTTTCGCGGATCTCATGGGTGGGATCATCGGCTACCTGCGCGAAGGCCGGAACGTTGTAGCCCACTGCCGGGGTGGCATCGGGCGCACGGGCACCGTGGTCTCATCGGTTCTCGTCGAGCTCGGGCACGAGGCTGACGATGCCATCGAGATCGTCCGCCAGGCCCGCTCCCCGAGGATGGTAGAGACCGGGCCGCAGGAAGCCTACGTGCGGGAGTTCGCGAAGAAGTACAGGGGCAAGTGGAGCGCATAGAGCGGTTTCGGGGCGCGATGCTCGGCCTCGCCTGCGGGGACGCGCTCGGCTCGGCGGTCGAGTTCAAGCCACGCGGATCTTTCGAGCCGCTGACAGACATGGTCGAGAGCAAGGTTCACAATATTCCGGCTGGATACTGGACCGATGACACCTCGATGGCGCTGTGCCTGGCTGAAAGCCTGATCGAGAAACGCGGCATGGACCTCGCCGACCAGCTAGTCCGCTACGTCCGCTGGTGGCGCGAAGGCTACCTCAGCAGCACGGGTCATTGCTTCGACATCGGGAACACGACCCGGCGCGCCCTCTCGAATTTCGAACGAACCGGAAACCCGCACAGCGGCCCGACCAGCCCGCGCGAGGCGGGGAACGGCTCCATCATGCGCCTCGCCCCGGTCCCGCTCTTCTTCGCGTCAGACACGGAAGCCGCTATACAAAACTCGGGCGAAAGCTCCCGCGCCACCCACGGCGCCGATGAAGCCGTGGACGCCTGCCGGTATCTTGGAGCCCTGATCTCCGGCGCTGTGAACGGAGCAGGCAAAGACGATCTCCTCTCTGAGAGCTTCGCGCCCGAAGCTCCCTCGCCAAACATCCAGGCAATCGCCTCCAGCTCCTTCAAGCGAAAAGATGTGTCGGGGATTCGGGGATCTGGCTACTGCGTGGATTCACTGGAGGCCGCACTTTGGGCATTCCATAGCTCCGATTCGTTCGAGGAAGGCACGCTGCTCGCGGTAAACCTTGGGGACGATGCAGATACGACAGGCGCGGTCTACGGGCAGCTCGCCGGGACTTTCCACGGTGAATCAGGCATCCCGGAGCGGTGGCTCGCGAAGCTCAGGTTTGGGGAGAGAATCTCGGGCTACGCCGAGGGACTATTATCCACGGGGCGGGAAGTCCGCGCCTGACCACTACCGAGGAAGACGAGGAGTTTTGAGAAGCATGAGTTGGATATTTCTGTTGCCCATCCCCGTGGCCGCTGGCGCGGCCCTGACCACGCAGTTCGCGGTAAACGCCCAGTTGCGAACCGTGGTTGGCGGGCCGGTGGTCGCCGCAGCCATATCCTTCTTCGTGGGGATGCTCACGCTCGTAGCGGTGGCCCTCGCCGTGGACCGGCATCTCCCTGAGATGTCAGCCGTCACGTCCTCGCCGTGGTGGGCCTGGATCGGCGGCCTGCTCGGGGCTTCGTTCGTTCTGGCTTCGATCATACTCACGCCCCGCCTCGGCGCAGCCACCACCGTTGGGTTGTTCTTGGCTGGGCAGATGATCGCCTCCATCGTCATAGACCACTTCGGGCTCTTGCGCGTCGCGGTCCACGAGGCGACCCTCCCCCGCATCCTCGGCCTGGTACTCGTGCTGATCGGCGTCTTCCTGGTCCAGAAATTCTAGCCGCATGCAAAGCATCTGCATCTTCTGCGGCTCCAGCTTCGGAACAGATCCGGCCTACGAAGACGCAGCCCGGGATACGGGCAAGATCCTCGCCGAAGCCGGCATCACGCTGGTTTACGGCGGCGGCAACGTCGGCCTGATGGGTGCGATCGCCGATGCGGCGCTGGATGCGGGAGGAGAGGTCATTGGCGTCATTCCGCGGGCGTTGATGGAGCGTGAGATCGGGCACCCCGGCCTCACGGAGCTCCACGTCGTAGGCTCGATGCACGAACGCAAGGCGAAGATGGCGGCGCTCTCCAACGGGTTCGTGGCGCTGCCCGGCGGGACTGGCACGCTGGAGGAACTATTCGAGGTCCTCACCTGGGCGCAGCTCGGCGAACATCACAAGCCCTGCGGCCTGCTCGACTTCGCGGGCTACTTCGAACCCTTGCTCGCCGTTTTCGATCACATGGTCGAGCGGGGCTTCCTCAAGGAGCAACACCGCAAGATGCTGCTCGTCGAGAGAGAACCGGCGGCGCTGCTCGAAAGGTTCGCCCGCTACGAGCCGCCGCGCGTGGCGAAGTGGATAGACGAGTCGGGCACCTGAAAAGAAGCAGCCAGCCACCGCACCGTCTGATGGTTGACCGCTGAAAGCTGATCGCTGAAAGCTACGCAGTAGTGAGCTTGTGGCCTTCCTCCCTGTAGCGAACCGCCATGTCGCCTAGAGAGATAGGCTCGTAGTCGCCAGCGTGGCCGGCCTGCCCGAAGGCTTCCATCCTGGCCTTGACCACGGCTTTCATGGCCTCGCGGGCTGGCTTGAGGTAGTAGCGCGGGTCGAACTCGCCAGGCTTCTCGGCGAACGCCTTGCGGATGGCGCCAGTGGCGGCGAGACGGAGGTCGGTGTCCACGTTGACCTTCCTCACGCCGTGCTCGATCCCGGCCTGGATCTCGTTCACCGGAACACCCCACGTCGGTCGGATCTCGCCTCCGTACTCGTTGATGATGTCCACCAACTCCTTCGGGACGCTTGAGGATCCGTGCATGACGAGGTGGGTGGTGGGCAGCCACTCGTTGATCTCCTCGATGATGTGCATGGCCAGGATCTCACGGTCAGGCTCTTTGGTGAACTTGTACGCGCCGTGGCTCGTCCCGATGGCGACGGCCAGCGCATCCACGCCCGTCTGCTCCACGAACTCTACTGCCTGATCCGGATCAGTCAGCGCCACCACGCCGGAACCATGCCCGTCCTCGATGCCGCCGAGCGTCCCGAGTTCCCCCTCGACGGTGACGCCCCGCTCGTGCGCCATCTCGACAACCTCGCGGGTGACGCGCACGTTGTACTCGAACGAAGATGGGGTCTTTCCATCCTCTTCCAGGGAACCATCCATCATCACGCTGGTGAACCCTAGCTCGATGGCGCTCCGGCAGGTATCCGGGCCGTTGCCGTGATCCTGATGCAGCGAGACCGGGATTTCGGGGTACACCTCTTCCGCCGCCACCATGAGGTGGTACAGGAAGCGGTCGTTAGCGTACTTGCGGGCGCCGCGGCTGGCCTGGATGATAACGGGAGAGTTAGTCTCCTGGGCCGCCTCCATGATGGCCTGCACCTGCTCCAGGTTGTTTACGTTGAAAGCGCCCACGCCGTATCCGCCTTTGGCGGCTTCATCCAGCAACTGGCGCATAGTCACGAGTGCCATGCTTTCCTCCTCTGTTCGATCTCACGCTCCGCTAGTTCTCAGTATAGTCCTGATGCCGTCCAGGCTCACATCCTGCAAGAAAAAGCGCCCCCGGAGAGGCGCTTCATGGAAAGGTAGGATCTTGCCTCAACTAGCGTTGGGGAGTACGGATACCCTGTCGGCCTGCACGATGTAGCGTACGGACCAGTTGGGACCCATCGTCCAGTAATCACCGTAATCCTCGATGCAGGTCTGGAGCGAGAGCATATCCCTGCCGGTTTGGGGGGCGGTGATGGAGGCATCGTCGGCGGCCACTTCCTTGAAGCCGCTTACCTTGTAGACGTAGGTGGTTCCGTTGGCGTCGCCGAGGTAGATCACATCTCCCATCCCAAGCAACGGAAGGTTGTAGAACTGATGATAGCTTCCTGTGCGGGGCCAGCCCAGACGGTGTGCTGCGATGTAGGTGTTGGCCCCAGGCTGCCAGGGGAATGCCGTCGGCGCCAGCTTGATGGCCCCATAGTCCATCGCCGAATAGTCGTTGGTGTCCGTTACGTACTGGTCCCACAGGCCGAGCGCGGGTATAGACATCCAAAGGTCATCGGTCGGAGGATCCGGCGGGTTCGCCTCGAGGGCCTTCGCTTCTGCCTCGCGCTTCTTCTTCGCCTCTTCCCTGGCGGCCTGCCTCTCAGCCTTCCGTTCGGCCCTTCGCTCCGCCCTGGCCTCGGCAGCCTTCTTCTGCCTGGCCTCCTTCATGACCTCGGGATCTGGAGCCCTGGCCGGAGCCTCAGCCACATTCGCAGAGTCCACGCCATCTATTGGGTCTTCGCTGTACTTTGCGGCGGGATCAGCCTGAAGAAAGGTAAATCCTCCAAGTACCAAAAGAGCCATGGCAAGGAACAGAACCATCCCCACCCGATGGCGCCTCCTCCTGAATATGCGCCGATTGGACCTATTGCCCATGCACGTGCTCCAGTCTACTTGCTCGTGCGTGCAGTCTGAGTAGTCTCCTTCTCGCGGCCCGATTCTATCAGCACCCTTCATCAAGCAAAAGGGCAGAAGGAAATATTTCTTAATACTTGTACATATAGTTATTTGCGGGAGGCTGCCAACGGCTGGTTCGCGGGGGCGGACATCGTGGGAGGAGATCTACCGCTCCGCGCTCGTGCGGTTCACTCCCAGCAAGGCCCCGGAGGCGGATTCAAGGCGCCTTCGAGACCCTGTATCTCCCCGACCATCCCGGCCAATCTGGCGTTCCTTTCCGGGCTATATTGACGATCCGAAGATACCGTATGCGGACGCGCTGTGTGCCTGTCCTATCGCCGAAGGAATGTGGCAGGCGGCTCGACGAAAACCAGCTTGTCTCCTCTTCCTGGCAGGTCTATCCTGTGAGGCCAAAGTGAGACTTTGCGCTGCGGGTACTGGAAAGCGGGCGATTGCCATGGCGCGCGAGAACTTGCCGGGCTGGTCCTCGACTACTGGAGGTTGAATATGCAGTTGCTCGAAGGCATCCATCATCTGACCTTTATCACGGCGGACATGGACCGGCTGATCTCCTTCTACGAGCGTATCTTCGAGACGCGGGTGACGATGGACCTGGAGGAACAAGGTCTTCGCCATGCCTTCATCGAGATGGGTCCGCACACGGTCTTGCACCCGTTCCAGATACCCGGTGTCGAGCCGCCGGGCGCCCAGCCGATGTTCCGACGCGGGCGACTCGACCACTTCGCGCTCCAGGTGGCTAGCGAGGAAGCGTTCCGCGAACTGCGCCGGCGCGTGGTGGCTGAAGGCGCGGACGACGGCGTGGTGACAGATATGGGCTCGATACTGCTCTTCAGCTTCACCGACCCGGACAAGGGCCGCCACGAGGTGGTCTGGAAGAAACCTGGCGTCCCCGTCGAGGCCGGAATCAGGCAAGCCGACTGGACAACGGCCGAGATGGACTAACGAGGCCAACGCCCGGCATCATTAGCGGGCTGTTCGGCGGCGTGTCCGATAGCGGGGACGAGTCCTCGGGATAAACCAACCTGCGTCCCGGCGAACTCCAGAGGATCGGCACGGACCAAGACCCGATGCGAGGCTCCGAAGCCGCCTTCTAGCGCAACTTCGAGGCGAGGAAGTCCGGGAAACGTGGCGGCTTGGAGCGGGCTATCGAACTCCGTAAATCGCGCGTCGTCGGAGCCGGGACGATGGGGTAGTATATGTGCTCCCGCCCCACGCTCCGGCCCTCGCTCGCGGCGCTGGGGCGGCTGGTGACAGAAAGGCGTACTTCGGAAAGGAAAGATTGAGTACGGAGCAAGAACGAGGTGCCCGGGCGCGCGAGAGCACGCTCATCGCGCGTGACCTGCGAAAAAGTTACGGTGAGTTCCAGGCCGTCAGGGGCGTGGACTTCGAGGTGTACCGGGGCGAGTGCTTCGGTTTCCTTGGCCCCAACGGCGCGGGCAAGACCTCCACTATGCGCATGATCTACGGCGCTGCCGTCCCGACGGGCGGGGAATTGATGGTCGCGGGCCTCGACGTGACGAGGCACGAGCGCGACGTCAAGCGCCGCATCGGGGTCGTCCCGCAGGAGAACAACCTGGACGACGACCTGGAGGTCAAGGAGAACCTGCTCGTGTACGGGCGATACTTCGACCTGCCCAAGAAAGTCATCCTGCAACGGGCTGAGGAGCTATTGGATTTCGTGCAGCTCACTGACAAGGCAGATGCCCAGGTCGAGCAGCTCTCCGGGGGGATGAAGCGGCGACTCCTGATCGCGCGCGCCCTCATCAACGACCCCGAGATCGTGGTTCTCGACGAGCCGACCACCGGCCTCGACCCGCAGGCCCGTCACCTGGTCTGGGAACGGCTGCGGGAGCTTGCCAGGGAGGGCAAGACCCTCATACTCACGACCCATTACATGGAGGAGGCGGCCCAACTCTGCGACAGGCTCGTCATCATGGAAAGTGGACGGATCATCACCCAGGGATCTCCGACACAACTGATCGAAGAACATGTCAGCCCACAAGTGCTTGAGTTCCGTAGCCGCGATGGCTCGCTAGAGAAACTAATCGAGATCGCCGAGGCCGAAGCCGACGCCGTCGAACGAAGTGGGGAATCCTTGCTCGCGTACACCTCCGACGCCGACGCGCTGATGGAGAAGGTTCGCGGCTCCGGCATCGAGGTCGAGAACACCGTGTACCGGCAGGCTGGCCTCGAAGACGTGTTCCTGCGGCTGACGGGAAGGAGCCTCACCAACTGATGAACTCCCAGATCCGGCTTCCATCCCCGCGCGGAACTTTCCGCGTCTGGCAACGCAACATGACCATCTTCCGCAAGTACTGGAAGACCATCATGTTCCCCAACTTCGTCGAGCCGCTCTTGTACCTGGCCGCCCTCGGGCTCGGGCTCGGGGCTTTCATCCAGGAAGGCGGCATACAAGGCGGAACCTACGTGCAGTACATAGCGCCAGGCTTGCTCGCCAGCAACGCCATGTTCGCGGCCTCCTTCGAAAGCACATTCAACACCTTCGTCAAGCTCAAGATAGACCGCATCTACGACGCCATCGTGACCACCCCCGTAAACGCCGAAGACGTGGTAGCTGGGGAGTATCTGTGGGCCGGGACGCGGGCCGCGCTCTACGGCACAGGCTTCCTCACCGTGCTCGCGATCCTCGGTTTCACCCTGTCGCCGGAAGCGCCGTTGATCTCCTCATTCTGGGCGCTCCTGATCCCACCGATGCTGCTCCTGATCGGGGTGATGTTCAGCGTGATGGGTACGCTTTTCACCAGCCTGATACAGCGCATAGACCTCTACGCCTACTATTTCACGCTGGTGGTGACGCCGCTATTTCTGTTCAGCGGCATCTTCTTCCCGGTGGAGAACTTCCCTGCTCCCGTGCCCCAGATCGCCTGGTTCACGCCCCTCTACCACGCTGTGAACGTGTGCCGGGAGCTGGCGACGGGACCGTCAGTCGCCGTGCTGGCGGACATCGCCTGGATACTGGTCTTCACGTCGCTCCTGGCGCTGCTGCCCATCCGCTTCATGCGGCGGCGGCTTATTTCGTAGTCGCCGGGCTTCCCGTGCTGGGTTCTCACGTTGGGCATTTCCGGCTCTGGTAAGGTACGCTTCGCCATGTGACCACCGTCGAGCCATTTACGATTCGCCTGGCGCAGCCCGATGACGAACCAGTCATCGCCGGTCTGGTGGTCGAAGGTTTCCTTGACAAGTTCCGCCCCGTCTTTGGCGGACAGATGGATCAATCCATGAGGATCATGGAGAAATGGATAAGGCTGGAACATGCCTCGGGGGGCGTGACCTCCCTGGTGGTCGAGGCAGGTGCGCCTACCGAGATCGTGGCCAGCGTAGGCGTGCGCGCCGCGGAGTCCAGGGAGGATATTCTGGCACGCGGCCTCTGGGCTGCGCTGCGACGAAACCTTGGTTTCCTGGGCGCGACCTGGGCCGCAGCCCTCCTTTCCTATCCCCGCTATTCGAGCATCCCGACCGAAGCCTACGTGGAGCGGCTGGTAGTCGCCCCTCAGTACAGGAACCACGGCCTGGGTAGAAGTCTGCTCCAGGCGGCCGAGACGCTGGCGCGCGACGCGGGCAAGGACACAGTCGGGCTGCACGTCAGCGGCGTCAACATCCCGGCCCTCAAGCTCTACGAGGACGAGGGTTACGAAGAAATTTCCCGGCAGCGCTCGATATTGACCGGCCACTTCCTGAAGATCCGTGACTGGCTATACCTCAGGAAAGCTTTCTAGCCCCACCCTGTATAGCGGCCACCATGTTCGTACTCCTGGCGGATTAGCCGCCGGAAGGTCTCGTCAGACTCCGGGTTCGCTGGGATCATCCGAGTTGTTTCCGCGGCGGCGTTCCCTTTCGGTACGCTCATCCGGGTTCTCGCGCCGTGGCCTGTACTCATCCCACGTATCGGGCCACTTGAAGAGATCCTCTGGTATTTCGGGCATCGGCCCCCGTTCCGGCAACACGGAATCCTCGTCACCGTTCCTGGCGCGGCCACGTCTGCGGGCGGCCGGTCCGCGCTCCAGACGATCCATGAGATCCTGCTCCTCTTCATTCACCGGACTCTGGGGCTCCCTGTCCACTTCGTCTTCCTCGACGGGCGGCAGGTCGTCTTCGGGAGGCTCGGGTGCGGGATCTTCGTCCCTGATGGTCTGATCAACCGGTGGGATGCGATCCGCGCGTTTGCGCAAGATGTTCGGGATGTCCAACGGTTCGTCGTCGGAGGGGGCTTCATCTTCGGGCGGTATCAACTCCGCAGTCTCGTCATCAGGCTCCTGCGCGCTTGCCGCCCCGACGCCGAGGTCGGTGATGGATGGACCTTCCTCGGGAGGTTCTTCGGTGGCGACTGCTTGGGGTTCGCCTGTGTTTTCCAGGTAGCGCAGATCCCCGGTCAAGAAAGCCAGCATCTGAGAGTTGAACTCGCCGGGGCGTTCGATCATCGGCATGTGCCCGCACTCGTCCATGAGCCGGATCTCGGCCTGGGAGATGGTACGGGCCCACACGCTCACCGACTGGGGATCGACTATCTGGTCGTCCTCACCCGCCAGCAGGAGAACTGGGACCTTGATGATCCTGGCCTGCCTGGCGAGGCGCCCGCCCGAGATCTCACGCCGCGTAACGCTTAGCGTTTTGGACATAGCCGCTGGCGTGGACCTGCCAGCATCCTCAACCGCCTCGTCGGTTAGATCGCTGCCATCCAGAACGAATGGTTTCAGCCACATCACGCGCAGCGCCCGCACCGCGCGTCCCAGCGCGTAGAAGAGCGGCCCCACAGCCGGAAGCGTCGCGAGCCAGAGGGGCGTGGGAAAGTCGATCTGGTCCTCGTCGGCGGGGACCGCAACCAGCACCAACCTGCCGACAACGTCGGGGTGATCCGCGGCCAGCTTGACCGCCATATCCCCGCCGAGATCGTGGGCGATTACCGCAGTCCTGGTGAGACCGAAGTGGGCGCAGAATGCGTAGAGAAGACGACTGCCGTAGCGCACCCCGTAGCCAGCGAGCGGCTTGTCAGATTCGCCGAAGCCTTTGAGGTCAAGCGTGTAGACCGTGTACCTTTGCGCGAGACGGTGGGCCAGGCGTTCCCATATCCTGGAAGATGAGAGCCAGCCGTGTACGAGCAAAACGGGCGGCCCCGCCCCGATGACGTTGTACCGGACCCAGGCGCCCTCTAGTTCAAGGAACTCGGTGTCGCGGGCGCTATCTACCTCGTGGGAGGCGCGGCCCAGGGCGAACGAGGCTACCGCCAGAATCGCGATCAGCAGAAGCAGGACTATCAAAAACGTACTCATGGGCGCCATGATAACTCACCCGCGCCGCGCCAACAGCCGAAGACCGGGCCGTTGTATGGCCGGGCCAACGGGGTTCAGCTACCCCAGCGCCGGCTCACGAAGTTGCGGATGACCACCGAGGCGATGATAGTCGCCACCAGCGAGAAGCCAGCCTTCAGCAGGGCCTCTTTGGCGTCGTCCTTGACACCCCGTTCTTCGGGCTCATCCAGCAACCTGTCCGCCAGCCTGCTCGCCAGAATAGATGCCAGGGCGGTGGATAGGATGGTGATCAAACGTTTCTGCAACTCTTCGCTCATGCAGTCCGCCTCCCTTTGGGGTATTTCTCGTGCTCGCCTCGACGTAACAGAGTCTACCCCTTATGGCCCCGCGCGCTAACCAACTTCCTGGGCCACGAGACCCTGACCGTGGAAGCTATAGATGTCTTCTAGCTGTGCGCGCAGCACGTTGCGGTCCTGGATCTCCGCGTGACACTCTATGCAGAAAAGAACCTCTCCGGGCCGTCCGGGATGCAGGTCGTGCTCCATCATGAAGTCCAGGAGTTTCCTGTGCCCTTCCCCCACCTGATCCACGAACTCCGAGAAAGAAATGCTGCCCGAGACCAGGCGCTCACACGCCTCGCACGGTCCCAGTTCCCCCAGACGGCGATTGGTGTGCCTTACTATGAGCCCCGGCGCAATGTCCGTGACCCCCATCTCCTCCTTCGCCACTACGGCCCCTTTCTAGCCCCGTGAGACGAGTTCCCACTTGCCTTTCACCCCTTGGTCCCCGGCAGAACACCGGAGGCCGCCAGTAGAGTCTACGGATCACCGGACATTTTGTAAAGACCCGCACCTGTAGTCTGTATCGGCAACGTTATACTTCCGGCGTCGGGGTACTCCGCACGCTATGGAAGGAAGGGCTAGGAATGGCGATTCAGGCTCCTCGCAACGCCCGCGTAGTGGTTGTTGGCGCCGGATTCGCCGGGGCTTCGCTGGTACGCAACCTTCCGCCACCCCTGCGGCGTCGCGGTCAGACATTGCTCGTTGACCGCACGGACAAGCATCCGTTCATACCACTGATCCACGAGGTCGCCGTTGGCCGCATACACCCCGAGAGTACGCTCTCTCCCATCGCCCCGCTTTGCCGGGGCCGCTGCGATTTCCTGATGGCCGGGGTGACGAACCTGGATCTCACCGGCAAGATCGTCCACACCCCCGCAGGGTCCGTGGGCTACGAATACCTGGTGCTTGCCACAGGCAGCGGCGCCGCAAGGCCGCCGGAAGAAACAGCCGGACACTTCCAGCTCTTCTGGACTCTGGAGGATGCGCTGAGGCTGCGTTCCAACTTGAGTGCGGCCTGGCGGAAAGCCACGGAACCGGGCCTGGCCGGAGATCCATCGGGCATTCTCACCGTCGCGATAGTCGGGGGCGGCGCGACGGGTGTGGAGCTGGCGGCTGAGATCGCCGTTCTGTTTCAGTACCTGAGGAAACGCACGTCTGGCAAACCGCGCGAGGAACCACGCGTAGTTCTCGTCGAGGCCACGGATCGCCTGATGGGCTGGCTGGACCCGTATTTCCACGAGGCTGCTATGCAGGAACTCTCGGAACTTGGCGTCGAGGTGCGGCTGAACTCGATGGTCGAAGATGCGGATGGAGAAAGCATCCGTATCGGAGAGGAATGGCTTCCGGCGCACATGCGGATATGGGCCACCGGGATCCAAACCTCACCCTTGATACAGTCACTCCCCAGCGAACACGATTCCGCTGGCCGAGTCAGGGTTGACTCGCACCTCTCGCTCCCCGGTCACCCCGAAGTCTACGTCCTCGGGGATTCGGGACTCTACCAGGACCCGCGCCACGATTTACTTCCCCCCACAGCCTCCGCGGCGGTGCAGGAAGGCCCGTGGGCCGCCCGCGACCTCGAACGAAGGCTTCGCGGCGCGTCCCCCGAACAGCGCCCTCCCTTCGACTACTTCGACAGGGGCTACGTGGTCAGCCTCGGCCCGGAGAGCGCCGTCGCCGAGGCCGTGGGCGCGAAGCTCCGGGGACCTGCGGCCCAGGCCCTGTACCGGAGCATCTTCCTCTACTACCTCAAGAACCGCCGCCACCGCTTCCTTACCACCGCTGACTGGGCGATGGAGCGCACCATCGGAAGGCTCGGGTTCGGGAAACCAGAGCCCGAGGAGCAAAGCTAGGTCTCGACGCGCTGCGGCGCGAGGTGTCGCTCCACGATCCCAGGCACGTCATCGAGCTTGACGTGCGTGTACCAGACGTCGTCAGGGTAGACGAATACCACAGGCCCCTCCTCGTGCCGCCGCGTGCAGGCGTTTCGCAGCACCATGGCCGACGGGATGCCGCGTTCCTCGACCTCCTCACGGAAGCGTTCGAGCAAGACATCACCGCCCTTCGCGCCGCAACGGCCCTCACCCGGCGTGGCGCAAACGAAGATCTGGCAGAACTTGCTCATACCCCGATTATATAGCTGTTCGACGTCATGGCAGATCAGGCCACGTACTCCGCTCTCTCATGCTGGGGCCACTAAAAGGAAGTGGCGGAGAGATCCGTCTCGGTGCGTTCCTGGATGCGACGGGCCATGCCGCTCTCGCGGGCTGCTTTGGCGACCGCCCCGGCGACGGCCGGGACTACCCGCTCGTCGAAGACGCTCGGGATTATGTAGTCTTCGGAGAGCTCTTCTTCGGAGATCACGGCCGCCATGGCCTCGGCGGCGGCGAGCTTCATGCCCTCGTCGATCTCGCGGGCCCGCACGTCGAGGGCGCCCCGGAAAACGCCTGGGAAGCCGAGGACGTTGTTGATCTGGTTCGGATAGTCGCTGCGGCCCGTCGCCACGATGCGGGCGTGGCCCCACGCGGCCTCGGGACGTATCTCGGGGTCGGGGTTCGCCATCGCGAACACGATGGGGTCTTCCGCCATACTGGTGAGATGTTCCACGGAGATCACATCTGGCACCGAGAGGCCAAGGAAGAGATCCGCCCCCTCCATCGCCGCCGTCAGGTCTCCTTCCCGGCCCTCGGGGTTCGTGTGCTGGGCGAACCACTGCTTGGATTCGTTCAGGTTGTCGCGGCCCTCGTGGACAATGCCTTTCGAATCGCAGCCGACGATGTTCTTCGCGCCTGCTGCCATCATCATCTTGGCGCACGCGACGCCGGAGGCGCCGACGCCGCTTATGACGATGCGGAGGTCTTCCATCTTTTTGTCTACGATCTTCAAGGAGTTGATGAGCGCGGCGAGAACCACTATCGCGGTTCCATGCTGGTCGTCGTGGAAGACTGGGATCTCGATCTCCCGCTTCAAACGCTCTTCGATCTCGAAGCACCGTGGCGCGGAGATGTCCTCAAGGTTGATCCCGCCGAAGCCAGGCGCGATGTTCCTGACGACGGCCACGATCTCATCCACATCCTTCGTATCGAGGCAGATGGGAAAAGCATCCACCCCGGCGAACTCCTTGAAGAGCGCGGCCTTTCCTTCCATGACAGGCATCGCCGCAGCAGGCCCGATGTCTCCCAGCCCGAGCACGGCGGTTCCGTCGGTAACGACGGCTACCGTGTTGCGCTTGATGGTGAGGTTGAAGGCCCGCTCCGGATCCTGGTGTATAGCCCGGCAGACGCGGGCGACCCCAGGCGTGTACACCATGGAGAGGTCGTCACGGGTCCGGATTTGGAGCCTGGGGTTCACCTCGATCTTGCCCCCGAGATGCACCAGAAACGTCCTGTCCGAGACGTTGATGACCCGCACCTCGGGGAGATTACCGACGTCGTCCACGATCTTCTGTCCGTGCTCCGAATCGCGGGCGTTCACGGTCACGTCGCGGGTGGAACGCTCCTTCTGCATCCGCACTATGTCTATGGCCCCGACCATGCCCCCGGCATCACCCACCGCAGTCAGTATCTTGCCGAGCGAACCCACCTCGTGCGGAAACTCGACCCGCAAGGTCATGCTGTAACTCGCGCTCGGTATGGCCTCCATGACTGTCCCCTTTCACATTTCCCCTTCTGCGAGAGGCTATTCTACGGCAGCCATGCTGGCCCGTCAGCCCGTAAACAAAAGCAAGCGGATAGCCAGCGGGCTAGACAGGCAGGTACTGCGGGTCTTCCGGGAGATCCTCGCCAGGCAGGGCGTCGCTGCGGGCCATGAACCACCCGGCGAGGTCCGAGCCTTCACCAGCCTCAGTCGCGGCCCGCCCCAGGCCGACCCGCAACTCGTTCAGCAGCGGCGGTCGCTCACCGTATGAGACTATCTCCAGTTCGGTGGCGAGGGCCGCATCTACGAACGCCCCCCAAAGCCCCGCATCAGCGCCACCAGCGTCACCCGGGAGTGTGGCGTAGGCGCGCTTCACTTCGTCAGGGAGGCGGGATGCTCCGATGGCCTCCGCCCGCTCTGCGTCAGGCTGACGTTCGGGGTTCGCGCCGGAGAGGTATCGGCGGGCGGCGAGCAGCAGGAGCCTGGACGAGATGGTCCGCTTCGTCCAGGATCCATCCACCGCTTCCCAGTTGACGAACGAACCGCCGAATAGTTTGTCGAGATCCATGTCCGCCTATTCTAATGCAAGCGGGCCGCCTCCCTGAATTCATCGCCAATTCATCGTCGTTTGTCCTCATTCGGTCGCCGTAAAGCGTCGCTCGGATGAAAGCTCGAAAAGAACAACGCCCCTGGGGCATGAGGAAAGAAGGTAGTGGTGCCAGAAGAAAGTAGGGTCGTCGTCCGCCGTTTCTTCGAAGAGGTCATAAACGGGAGAGGACTCGACGTGATAGACGAGATCTTTGCCCCGGAGCTGGTGAGGGACGTCAGGGAACGAACGGAGGCCGCCTTCCACCACTACCCAGATTACCATCAGTCGCCCGGGCCTCCCGAGGATTGGATCCTCGCGGGGAACAAGGTCGTGACCATCTGGACCGCACGCGGCACACCCCGAGGAGTGTATGACCCTGCACAGCCCGACGTTAAGAAGATGGTGCAGTTTTACGGCATCGACATCTTTACCGTCGTCGGCGGCAAGATCGTTGAGCACCATTACCAGATGAACGACAACCTGCCGCCGTTCGTGGAGGGAGACGTATCATCTGCAAAGACTTCCTGGCTGGGTCATCCTTCGGATCGCCCAGACGTCATACGCATCATTCTCACGTTCTCCAGTGCCTTGGCGGGGATCGTGGTCGTGTGGCTCGTCCTCAGAACCGCGATGACACCGCCGGCCGGGCTCAATCCGGATCAGACGGCAGTGTTTGCCGGTATCGCGGGAGCAGCGATTAGCGCGATCAGCACCCTGGTCGGATTCGTGGCGGGACAAACCGCCGGCGCCGTTGGCAAAGAGAGGGCTGAGCGGCGCGCCGACGACGCCACGGCCCGGTACACAGCCCTCGCCGGAGAAGCGGGACCGGGCGTGCTGAACGAGGCTCGTGTGAAGTATCCACGCCTGTTCTCCTCCGGCATCGGGCCGGGCGGCGGGTGATCCGCTTCCCCAGGAAATGCGAACGTTTACGGGCCGAAGTACACGGTGGCATCAGGAGGGAAGGCTGCGGCGTAGCCCCGGTCGAGGATTCGGAAGTGTGACAGGTCTGCTTCTGCAAAGTCCAGTGGCGGCTGGTCGGCGGTCGCCTGGGCCATGTAGAGGGACCAGATGTCCATGGGCAGGGTCTCGCCGTTCGGCTCCTGGAGGCCGTGGACGCCGACCATAGAGCGGCGGCCCTCCGGGAAGCCGACCCACACGGCGGTCGAGAGGCGGGGCGTGTATCCGACATACCAGGCGTCGGCGAAGTCGTTGCTCGTGCCGGTCTTGCCGGCTGAGGGGCGTCCTATCTCCTCGTCGAGGTCGTGGAACAGGGTTGGCGTCCCGTTCTCCACCACGCCGCGCAGAACCCGGCTGGCCGCCGTTGCCTGGTTGCCGCTCATGACGCGGCGCCCCCCGATGAGGTGATCGTAGGCCTGCTCGGTCTTCCCGAAGCTGGTACGGTCGATGGTCTCTATGGTGTACGGCTCGCGGTGAATGCCGCCACCGGCGAAGGTCGCGTAGGCTGAGGACATCTCCAGCGGGCTCACACCCGTGCCAAGCCCGCCGATGGCCGTCGCCGGGTACGGGTCCACGGGGGAGGTGATGCCGAGGTCGTGGGCAGTGGTGACAACGTTCTCGAGGCCAAGGTCGGCGGCGAGTTGCACGAAAACCGTGTTATCCGACTCCTCTGTCGCTTTGCGGATCGAGATCTCACCACGCTCGATGTAGTCGTAGTTGTGGACGGGGTACATCTGGTTCCGAAAGCTCACGTATATGTCGTGGGAGAGATAGGTCGTCTCCGGCGAAATCTTCTCCCGCAAAGCCGTGGCGAGCACGAAGGGCTTGAACGAGCTTCCAGGCTGACGGCGGGCGTCGAGTGCGAGGTTGAAGTCGCCTGCCTGGCCCGCTATCGCCCTGACAGCCCCGCTCTGCGGCTCCACGGAGACCACTGCCGCCGATGGATCATCTGGCTCGTACAAGACTTCTTTCGTAGTGGCGATTGCCTCGCGTTGCATGTCGGGGTCGAGGGTGGTGTGTATCTGGAGTCCGCCGCGCTCCAGGGCGCCGGGTCCGAGTTTCTCCTCAACCTCCCGCCGCACCTTCTCTATAAAAGGCTCGTACTCAGGGTAAACGGGCGGCAACTCGGGGTCGAACCTCAAAGGCTCGTCCATCGCCTTCTGCATTTCGTCCTTCGAGATCATGCCCTGTTCGTGCATCTGGTAAAGAACGCTGTCCCTGCTCGTGGTCGCGTTCTCGGTGCCAACGGTCCTGCCCCCCGTGTAGTACGTGGATGGCGCGTCGAGGAACCCGGCGAGCGCGGCGGCCTCAGAGAGGGTGAGGTCTCTGGCGCCCTTTCCGAAGTAGCGGTGCGCCGCAGTCTCAGCCCCGTATGCCCCGTTGCCAAAGTAGACGGTGTTCAGGTAGGTGGTCAGGATCTCCTTTTTGGTGTGCTTCTGTTCGTAGGCGAAGGCGAGGGCGGCCTGGGTGAAGCGCCGCCAGAAAGAGACCTCGATGCGCTGGGCCTGTGGTATGTACAGGTTCTTAATTAGCTGCTCGGTGATTGTGGAGCCGCCCTCCTGCACCTCCCAGGACCGGATATCCGCCCACGCGGCCCGCCCGACGCCTTCAGGGTCGAAGCCAAGATGCTCGTAAAATCTCCTGTCCTCTACCGCAACCACGGCCCTCGGGAGGTTGTCTCCGAACTCGTCTGGTCCAAGGGTCTTGCGGCTCTCCAGTACGTTGAACTCGCCGATCTTGTTCCCCTCGGAGTCATAGATCGAGGAATCTTGGGGGAGGGCTGGGTAGCGGCTGTCAAGGCGATCCTGATACTCCCGGACCACGTGCAGGTACAACCCGGTGGCGAATACCAGAACGGCCACCACCATGATCAGGGCCAGATTGAAGGCCGTCCGTATCGCCCATCCGATCCAACCGATGCGGCGCTTCCTGGCCCTCTTGCCCTTCTTGCCGGTTTCGAAGAAGTTGTTCACGGCTCCCCTACCAGTCTACAGCAGCGGAGGGCGCGTTATACGGGGCATACGATACGTCCGGGCATCGTCGATTATCCGATGCTAGGATGACCCCATGCCCGAACTAACCTGCACGGTGCGGCGCGTCGGAGATTTCGAGAGCCGCACCGAAGAATACGAGATGGTTCTTTCAGTCGAGGGCGGGGATTCAGCGCCACAGCGGACGCTAGGGGTGAAGTACCAGGCGGCGCGGGCCTACGAGATCAACGCCAGCCTGGACGCTGCGGTAGAGGCTGCCAGGGAGGTAATCGCGGAAGCCGGCCTCGACGTCCGTCCGCCGGATGGGACGCTCGCCAAGTTTGCCTGGCGGACGCTGCAATCTGTCAAATACGAGGAGGGCGGGTCGAAGACTGGCCGGTTCGAAATATGATAGGTGAACGGTGCCGCTTCATCGGCTTCCAGGGCTTGCCCAACCTCAGGTAACGGCTACACTTCAAGACCTCGCCACCGGATTTCACGCCGCCACCTCCGAGGATTCGAGAGCCAGCCGCTCCGACCGGAAGCCAGGTTTCCCGGAGAAGAAGGACTCCGGGCGAATCGGGAACACCACCCTGATGTCGCCGCGCGGATAGCGGGCCTGCACTATCTCGATGGCCCGCCTGATGCTGCCGGCCCGAACCGAGAGCCGCAACGGGACGCCGTTCGCACTGACCTGCACTGGAACCTCTATCATCACCGCCATCCTTCCATTCATTAGAAGAACTTTCGTTACGTGTACGTATAGCCCGCTTTTTTGGATCTCGGACACCAGATTATTTTCCAATTCGAGATTTCCGATCCCAACGCGAAAACACTTCCTTCCAGCAAGGTCTCGTGATGCGGGCAGGGAAACGCGTAGTCACTACCCGCTCCTCTGTTCATGGCCCAGGTGGCTTTGATCGCCCCACGCTCCACCCTTTTCCAGAGGTAGCCCCTTTGGGAGCTTTCGTTTCCTGACGGGGGAAGCCTATATGCGAGAAGGTGGCGGCGTATCCCCCAAATGTACTATTTTCGAGCGCGGAATCGGGAATCTTGAAACTTCAGGCGCGGTTCGCAACCTCCAGCAACTCCTCCAACGTAACCCGGCCTTCATAGAGGGCTGTGCCGACGATCACACCCACCACTCCCTGCAACCGCGAGAGCGCCGCCACGTCTCCAGCCCCCCGCACCCCGCCGCTCGCGATGGTTGGGATGCGGCGTGCGAGGTCGGCCGTACCTTCGAGCGCGGCCCCTGTGTCCATTCCGTCCCGCACCACGTCCGTGAAGAGCACGGACCCCACACCATCCGTCACGAGCTCCGCCGCGAGATCTAGCACCCCGATACCGCTGGATTCCCGCCAGCCGTGGGTTACCACCACGCCGTCCCTGGCGTCAACGGCGACGACCAGGGAACTTCCAAGTTCCTCCAGCGCCCGCTGTCTGAGGGCACGGTCCCCCACGGCGGCAGTTCCGACCACCACCCGCGATGCGCCAGCCAACCGCATCGCGCGTAGATCCTCCAGGGTGCGAACGCCGCCCCCGCATTGCACTGGCACGTCCACGGCAGATGTGATGTTCCGGATCACACCGAGTTGTACGGGCCTTCCCTCCTTCGCGCCATCGAGGTCAACTACGTGGATGGCCTTCGCGCCCCTGCGTTCCCACTCCAGCGCCCTACCGACCGGGTCGACGTCGTACTCCTTCTGCCTGTCGAAATCTCCCTGCCGCAGCCGCACGCACCTTCCACCCCGCAGGTCTATGGCAGGGAACACCGTGAAGCCTGTCATCTCCCCCCCTGCCCGGTCTCGGGTTGTGGCGGCGGGCCGTGCTTTGCCCGCCACTCCTCTGCGGTGATGCCCATGAGGATGTCGTCCCAGAAGCGGCCCCGCGACCAGTGGTTCTCCCTGCGGCGGCCCTCGTGCACGAAGCCGATCTTCTCGTACATCTTCCGCGCCCTTGCGTTGTACTCGAAGAGATCGAGGTTGATCTTGTGGTACCCGAGCACCCCGAACGCGTAATCGAGAAGGATTTTGCTGGCTTCCGTGCCGTATCCCCGTCCGATATACCCGGCCCCGATCAGGATGCCGAAATTCGCCGCCCGGCTCGGCAGGGTCTCGTCGTTCTTCAGGTTCACCTGGCCGATGATCCTATCTTCGGCCTCGATCACGAGGTGGAGATTTCGATCCGTGATATCGAACTCTCCAGCCTCGTAGCGGCGCTGGAGCTTCGAGAGGCTATCCGGGATGCCGAGGCCACCATGGGAAAGGTTGCCCTCAGGGTCGGAGAAAAGATCCCTGTATCGCGGTAGGTCTTCACGCTCCATCGGTCGCAGAAGTACGCGCGGCCCGCGCAGAAACGTGTCCGATGCTTCTTCCACGACTCGCTTTACGCCCTCGCCCAGGCGAGGAAGTTTTCGTAGAGATGGAGGCCGGCCCGGCTGCTCTTCTCAGGGTGGAACTGGACGGCGGCAAGGTTCTCCCTTCCGGCGGCGGCGCAGAAAGGTGTTCCGTAGTCTGAGGTTGCGAGCAGGTCATTCTCCGAACCAGGCTCAGGATGGTAGGAATGCACGAAGTAGAAAGCCTCACCGTCCGCGCCTTCGAGGACAGGATGCGCCCGACGCACATCCAGTTCGTTCCAGCCCATGTGCGGAACTTTCAAGTCTCCCGCCCGGAAACGCCGCACGATCCCAGGCAGGATGCCAAGCCCCTCGACGCCAGGCGACTCCTCAGACCCCTCGAACAGCACCTGCAAACCCACGCACACACCCAGGAATGGGGTTCCAGCCTCGAAAACGTCGCGGCACGCGACATCCATCCCGCGCTCTTCGAGCTTCCGCACGCAGTCTCCGAACGCTCCAACCCCGGGAAGTACGACAGCATCCGCGTTTACAACCCGTTCCGGATCCGGCGTCAGATCAACCTTCGCACCAACCTTCTCCAGCGCGCGCGTCACGGATAAGGTGTTGCCAGCGTCGTAGTCAACTACCGCGACGTTCAATCTATTACGCCTTTCGTGGAAGCGCTGCCGCTGCCCCTCGGGGCGATGGCGACCCGCAATGCTACGGCCATCGCCTTGACGCCGGATTCGACCTTGTGGTGGGCGTTCTCGCCATAGTGGCAGTTGACGTGGAGCGTGAAGCGGCCATACTGGGTGAAGGCTCGCAGGAACTCGGGGAACAGTTCCACGTCGAAAGTCCCGATCTTCTCCGGCATCGGCCCGAGGTTGCAGGTGAGGTGCGAACGCCCGCCGAGGTCAACGACAACGGTGCTCATCGCCTCGATGAGCGGCGCGCTTGCGTCGGCGAAACGCGTGATGCCTGAACGATCCCCCAGCGCCTCATCGAAAGCGCGTCCGAGCACCAGCCCCGCGTCCTCGACTGTGTGATGGTCGTCCACCCAGGTATCGCCCTCGGCCTCCACCGCCAGGTCCATGCCTGAATGATGGGCCAGCAGGTGCAGGATGTGGTCGAAAAACCCGACGCCCGTTGAGACGTCGGCCGTGCCCTCGCCATCCAGGTCGAGGCGCACCCGCACGAACGTCTCTCCGGTTTTTCGCTCCGCCTGTCCGATACGCGACATCTGATCCTCCATCAATTCTTGCGCCGTCTCACGGCGACGCTTTCGGCGTGGTTCTCGAAGCCTTCGAGGTGCGCGAGCCGCTCCACATGAGGTCCGATCTCCCCGAGCGCCCCGGCCGTGAAGTTGATGTAGTTGGTGCGGGCGACGAAATCGTGCGTTCCGAGCGCCGATGCCCACGCAGCCGCGCCACCCGTCGGCAACGAGTGGGATGGTCCCGCTGCGTAATCTCCAAGGGCCACCGGGCTCATGTCGCCGATGGCGACCATGCCGACCTCGCGAAGATCGTTCAGGACAGCCTCGTGGTCCTCGGAGATGATATGCGCGTGCTCCGGAGCGTAGTGGTTGGAAAGATCCGCAGCCTGTGACAGATCCCGCACCCGCACCAGCGTGATGAGTTCAGCTGGCTCGCCTGAAAGTAGCGGCTCCACGCTCTTTATCAGTTCCGCGCTGGGAGAAAGAAGGATGGCTGAAGCGCCGGAGAGGTGTTCGGCCTGGGCCATCAGGTCGCGGGCGACGCGCTCGGGGAAGGCGCCGGAATCCGCGATCACAACCACCTCGCTCGGCCCTTGCGGAGCGTCTATCCCGACGGTCCCGAAGACCTCCAGCTTGGCAGCCGTCACGTAGTCGTTGCCAGGACCAACAACCTTGTTGACCGGCGCGACGCTCTCCGTCCCGAACGCCATCGCCGCAATGGCCTGGGCTCCCCCGATGGCGTGGATTTCTTCTAACCCGAGCAGGCCCGCAACCGCAAGGACCCATTCGCTCACCCGCCCGTCACGTCCAGGCGGGGCGCACACGCATATCCCCTCGACGCTAGCCACCATCGCGGGGACCGCAGCCATCATCAGGGTGCTCGGGTACGCCCCATGACCGCCGGGGACGTAGATCCCGACCCTCCTGAGCGGACGTACCCGCTGGCCGGTGGTTGCGCCGTTGCGGGACATCTCCCACGATCGATCCATCTCCCGCTTGTGGAAAAGGCGCACGTTCTCGATAGCGAATCGGAAGCTCTCCTCGAGATCGGTCGTCAATGATTTACGGGCCTGATCCATCTCCTGCACAGGCACGCGCATCGGGTCCGGCCTCACCCCGTCGAGACGCCCGGTGTACTCGAGAACGGCTTCATCGCCCCTCTCGCGCACATCATCTACGATGCCCCTGGCGGTTTCGCGAATCCTTTTGGAGAGGAATCCGCCAGGCCGCCGGAGCTGGCCGACTATCTCTTCGGGGCTCGCGTCGCGGGCGTCGAGTTTTCTAACCACGGATGGCTCCTTCGGCTTGCATGGCCTCCAGCAGCTTCGAGACCTCGCGGTTCTTCAGGCGATAGGCTCCACGGTTGGCGATCACCCGCGCCGTGGAGGTGGAGATCTCATCCAGCACGACGAGGTCGTTCTCGCGCAACGTCGTGCCCGTGGCCGTGAGGTCCACTATGCACTCGGCAAGCCCGACGAGCGGGGCCAGTTCGATGGAGCCGTGCAGCGCGATGACTTCGGCCTGACGGCCTCTGTTCTCGAAGTAGCGGCGGGCCGTGCGCGGGAACTTGGTCGCCACCCGCACGACCTCGGCCCTGTCTATTGCCTCCTCGACTCGTGCGGCCCCGGCGGCTGAGGCGGCCAGGATCATACGGCACGCCCCGGTCCCGAGATCCCGAAGCTCGACGACGTTCGGCTCCTGTTCCTCGAGCACATCCTTGCCAACGATTCCAACGTCGGCGGCCCCATATTCCACGAACACTGGCACGTCAGAGGGCCGACTCACTATGAACTCGGTCCCTCTCGCCTCGTAGATGAGCCGCCGCCCGTTCTCCCGCAACACCCCGACAGGCAGCCCGGCCCCGCCGAGCGCGCGCAGCGCGTCCTCGAAGATTGCGCCCTTTGGCACGGCCACCCGTAGCCCGCTCATCGCAGCACCTCCCCTGCCACACCCTCCGGCGTGGTGAGGAAGAACTCGCTGTCGGCTTCCGATGGGGCGAGCTTCAGGCCATCGGGGGCGGCAGGGTAGCAGATCCAGGCCGCATCCACGGAACGGGCGTAGCGGGACGCATCCTCGGGCTCCAGGTCTTCGGCTAGTTGCAATACGGGGACGCCAGAGGAGCGCAGTTCGTTGGCGGTGCGGGTGGTTTCGATAGATGCGCCGACTAGCACGAGCAAGGGCGCGGCTTCTTCGTGAGGGAGGATGGAGACGAGACGTTCCAGTGAGATCGCGAACCCCGTCGCCGGGAGATCCTTACCGAAGCGATGGAGGAGGTTGTCGTAGCGGCCTCCGTTGGCTACCGTGAAGCCGAGACCCGACGCGTAGACCTCGTAGACCGCGCCTGTATAGTAGTCGCGGCGCCCGATCAGGCCGAGGTCCAGTATCGTGGCCCCGAGACACCCGTGGGCTTCGAGGTGGGCCAGTATCTCCCGCAGATTCTCCAACGCCGCCACTGCCTCACCGCCTGCGAGATCGCCAGCGTACCTGGCGGCCTCGTCGAGAACCGAGCCGTCCGTCGCGGGTCCAACGAGTCGCGGTATCTCCCTGACCGCCGCGCCGATTTTTTCGGGGAGACCCCTGGCCAGCTCGTCCACCCGCACGAGATCCTTGGCGGCGAGCGCCGCGAGGAGACTTGGGGCGGCTTCGGGGGCCGCATGGCTGAGGAATCCAGCGTAGAAAGCTGATTGTCCGAGCACCACCGCGAAGTCCCCAGGGGCGCTGAGGCCGAGCGTCTGGAGTACGTCAACGAGCAGGGCCATGGTCCCTGCGTCTTCGGCAGGGCTTCCGGAGCCAACGACCTCGACGCCAGCCTGATGGAACTCGGCGCTCTGCCCGCGCCCGACGTTCGCCCGACGGTACACAGGCAGGGAATAAGAGAGCCTGTACGGCGGCGGGCTGCCAGCGAGGCTCTGGGCGGCGAGGCGTGCGATGGGCGTGGTCATCTCCGGCCGCAGCAAAAGCGTCTGGTTGTCGGGGTCGAAGAGCTTGAAGGAAGTATCCCTGAGCTTGGGTTCTTCGAGGACCTCAGCGTACTCCAAAGCTGGCGTCACGACCTCGCGGAACCCGAACATGCGGAACCGCTCCCGCACCCGGTCCTGCGCGTCCAGGAGCCTGGTGGACTCGGGCGGCAGGATATCCCTGGTGCCCGGCGTGGTGGTGAATTTTCTGGTCGGCAGACGATCCATACGAACCGCTATCTTAACCGATGGACCGGGACTTTACGGACTTCCGAAACGAGCGCGGAGACGGGCGCCGGGTTTCATCCGCTGCCCGGTGGAGGACAGGTCGAAGGTGTTAGCCAGGTATTCCGTGGATCGGGCACCCGCCGTCCGTCACGCTCCATAGAGGATTTTGGGGTGGCAGGGTAACACTATTTGGCACTAAAATAGCACGAGACGGCGAAGACGAGGCCCGTGCGGCGCTGACCGCGCCAACGACCCGATTTGTGGACGGGCGGAAGCAGGATACTTTCGGTGAAAGGAGACGTGGATGGGAAGAGTATCCCTGATGATAACGACGATGCTGGTGGCGCTGGTCCTGGGCAGCGGGGTGGCCCTGGCGGCGACCATAGTGGGCACCAACGGCGACGACACCAGAAACGGCACAGCCAACCGCGACGTGATGTACGGCCTGGGCGGCGACGACATCCTCAGAGGGCGCGGCGGTAATGATGAGATCGACGGCGGCGCCAACGGCGATATGTACCTCAGCGGAGGCGCCGGCAACGACGAGGTGAGCGGCGGCTCCGGCGCGGATGGCCTCTTCGGCGGCGATGGTTTCGACTTGCTGTACGGCGGCAACGGCGCGGACGGCATCTACGCTGACGATGACGTCTTGGACTATATTGACTGCGGGATCTACAGGAGCCCCGGCACGACCGTTCTCGACAACGACACCGTCTACGCCGACCGTATTGCGGATGGGGACCTGTTCGACGACATCCTCTACGACTGCGAAACGATAAATTAGCCGGCGACTCCTTCGTCATGATCGGGCCAGGATCTTCCCATGATCCTGGCCCGCTGCTACTCCCGCTCCCGGATCTGGGTGACGGCCGGGGAGAAGAACAGGTCCAGGACCCAGTCGGCGGCGATGCCCGACCTCCAGGCCTGGCACGCTCGCCTCGAAGACCGCGCCGCTTACCAGAGAACCGTCATGGTCTCCTTCGAGAAAGAGGACCCGGCGCGGCATGAGGACTGATTCCTACTCGAACACGACGGTACGGGTCCCGTCCAACAGGATGCGGTCCTCCAGACGCCAGTGGACGGCGCGGGCGAGGACGCGGCGCTCGACCTCGCGGCCCAGGCGGACGAGGTCCTCCACGGTGGCCCTGTGGGTGACGTGGGCCACATCCTGGTGGATGATGGGACCGGCGTCCAGCTCCTCGGTGACGTAGTGGGCCGTCGCCCCGATGGTCTTCACGCCCCGCTCGTGCGCCCGGCGGTACGGGTCCGCCCCGACGAAGGCCGGCAGGAAAGAGTGGTGGATGTTGATGATCCCCTCGGGGTAGGCGGCAATGAAATCCGGTCCCAATATCTGCATGTACCGGGCAAGCACGACCACGTCTATCTCGTGTTCGGAGAGGAGTTCCAGCATCTCCGCTTCCTGCTCCACCTTTGTCGCCTTCGTCACCGGGAGGTGGTGGAACGGGATGCCATAAGCCTCGACGCGCGGGGCGAGGTCGGGGTGGTTGGAGACGACGAGCGGGATGTCGGCGTCCAGCTCCCCGGCGTCCCAGCGCCAGAGGATGTCTATGAGACAGTGGTCATAGCGGGAGACCAGGATAGACATGCGCTTCGGGATGTCGGTGTGGCTCGTGCGCCAGTCCATCCCGTGGCGGCGGGCGAGGGGCGCGAAGGCGGCGTCGAACTCCTCGCGCTCCAGGCCGAAGCCTTTACCTTCGATCTCCAGGCGCATGAAGAAACGTTCCCCGTCGCTCACGTACTGGTCAGCGGAGAGGATGTTGCCGTCGTGCATGGCGACGAAGGAGGAGAGGGCAGAGATCAGACCTCGTTTGTCCGGGCAGGATATGGTGAGTCTGAGGTTGTAGCCCACGGGCGGTAATACTACGGATGCCGGGGAGACATCGCAACGAGGCTCCGGCTACGATGCTACGTTTCGGGGTCTACGAGGCCGAGTTCGACGGCGCGGACGGCCGCCTGGGTACGGTCGGTAGCATCCAGCTTGGAGAAGATGTTTTGCACGTGGTTCTTGATGGTGCTGATGCTGAACATGAGTTCCGAGATATCCCGGTTCGTGTACCCTAGCGCCAGGAGACGCAGGATCTCCACCTCCCGCGCCGTCAGTGACCGGAGAAGAAGTTCGGCCTGCTTGCGCGCGGTGATGTCTTCGGCGACGGACTTGAAGTAGCCAGGGTCTCCCGCAGCGTCGCGCACCAGCGACACCGACAACCTCGCCCAGACCTGCGAATAGTCTTTCCTGATGTATCGTTTCTCGGTCGTGTAATCGTCGATCTCGCCTGAAAGCATTCGGTTGAAGTGGTCCAGATCGTTATCGAGGTCACCGGGGTGGGTTATGTCCTTGAAGGTTAGCCCGAACAAGTCCTCGCGGGCGTAGCCCGTGATCTCGCAGAACTTCTCGTTGACCCTCAGGTACCGTCCGTCGAGGGAGATGTGGGCCATGCCGACGGCGGCCTGCTCGAAGGCGGTGCGGAACTGTTCTTCGCTCTCCCGCAGCATCTGCTCCTGCGCCTCCAGCTTGGCGACCATACCCTCAAGTTGCGCGGTACGCTCCTCGACCCGAGTTTCGAGGGTCTCGTTGAGGCGCCGGATCTCCTCCTCGGCCAGCTTGCGCTCGGTCGTGTCCCGACCGCTGATGATCAACGTGACCACGTCCGGATCGCCTAACAGACTATTGGCGACCGTCTCGATCCAGCGCCAAGAGCCGTCTTTGTGCCGGTATCTGCCTTCCCCTGAGACCCTTACCCCGGATTCCTCTGCTGCCTTACCTATCTGGCTCATCACGTACTCGATATCATCTGGATGAACGACGTTAGATGGTTTGAAAGTGGAGAACTCTTCCGGCGTGTAGCCCAGCACCCACTCGATCGAGGGGCTCACGTATCGTATGAAACCGTCAACGTCGCTGATCAGAATAAAATCCCACATGTTCTCAACCAGCATTCGGAAGCGTTTTTCGCTTTCGCGTAATCTCTCCTCGAGCCCTTTGCGCTCGGTTATGTCCCGGGCCACGAACGCTATTCCTCCAACATCTGGAT
>JACDAR010000197.1 GCA_013695335.1 Rubrobacter sp. | reverse complement strand
CACCCCTTCTGGCCCGGAGGCAAGCACTATCAATTGCCCCTGCTCCGCAGGCTCTTTCGTCCCGAGCACCGGCGCGTCCACGTAGGCAACGCCAGCCTCCCGCGCCAGGGCCGCGAGCCTGTCGTTGTCCTCGATGCCGACCGTGCCCATCTGAAGCCAGATCCCACCTTCAGAGAGTGCCCCGAGCGCACCGTCTCCGGCAACCTCCGCCGTAGTGTCGGTATCCGGGAGCATGGTGAGAAGAAAGGCCGAGGCACCGGCTGCCTCGGCGGGACTATCTGCCACCTCCACACCTTCTTCAGCCAGCGGCTCCGCCTTCTCGCGGGTGCGGTTCCATGCCCTGACCCCGATGCCAGCCGAGACGAGGTTGCGCGCCATCGCGGCACCCATGATGCCGGTCCCAAGCAAAGCCACGGTGTTGCCTTTCGCCATCCCCTGACCTCCTGTTTCTATGCTCGCGATCCTTCCAATCTACCATCGCCACGAAGTGCGTAAACCCTGGGATGTCCTCAGGTACCGAGAACGTTGTCTCGTCAGACCCCCCGTTCCAGGGACACGCTTCTCGGCCGGAACCCGAACCTTTCACAAAAGCGGATCGCACGCTCGTTGGCCGCGTAGGCGGTGACAGATAACCGCGCCGCTCCCCGAGAACCAGCCCACCCGATAAACTCTTCCACCAGCTTTGTCCCAACCCCACGGCTCCGCTGGCTTTCCCGCACGCACATGCTCTCCAACTCAGCCACCCTCACTGGCCGCAGGCCCGTCCCCTCCCGCACCCTGGCCGCCAGATATCCCACCACCCCACCATCAGCCTCAGCCAGCAGGCACACGCTGGTCTCACCGGCTACCAGGTCAGCGAAGTGCCCGTGTCCCTCCTCACGAGGCCAGTCGAGGTTCACGGAAGGGTCTCTGCGCCCGGCATCCTCCCGAAACAAGACAGCGCTCAGGCCGACGATGGCGCCCACATCGCCCCGTACCGCACGGCGAACCCGTATCTCCGATGATCCCATCCAACCTCCTCCAGGAAGATACTTCACACCAGAAACTCTATAGCAAATTACTCTTTTTGCAATTTTTGTTATTTATACTAATATCGCCTGGGTGGGTGAGTCGCCCCACAACGGGCAGTGGGGTGCGCGGCTAGAATGGGCGCGATGTTTTCCCGGTAGTGGAAGGATGCTATGCAGAGGGTACCCGCGCTCGAGGCGAAGGACATAACGCTCAGGTATAAGAGCAGCGGTCGGGGCATCGAAGGGCTGAACATCTCGGTGAATCCTGGGGAGGTATTCGGCCTCGTTGGGCCGAACGGCTCGGGCAAGAGCACCCTGCTTCGCGTTCTCTCTACGGTCGTGGAGCCGGACTCTGGGGAGTTCCGGGTCGGTGGCGCGGATGGGCTGCGGGAGAAACGGAAAGTGCGAACAAAGCTCGGTTTGATGGTGGACAGGCCGACGCACTACGGGGACCTTTCCGGTTGGGCAAATGCCTACTTTTTCGCCAGCCTGTATGGGATGGAGGAGAAGAAAACGGAGGGCGCGCTTACGGAACTGTTCGAGTACTTCGATCTGGCGCCGTACCGGGACGACAGGGTCAAGACGTATTCGTACGGGATGGGCAAGAAGCTCGCGCTCATCGAGGCGCTGGCCCACGGTCCTGACGTGCTCCTCCTCGACGAACCGTCGCTCGGCCTCGACTACACCTCGCAGCTAGCCCTGCAACGCAAGATCCGTGACCTCGCCTCATCGAGTGTCGCAATCGTGCTCGCAAGCAATCAGGTGGATGAGGTGGAGTCGCTTTGTGACCGGGTAGCTTTCCTGCACGATGGCAGGATCGTCGCCGAAGGAACACCGGAAGACCTGATCTCCTCCCTGAAAGGCGTCAGGCGTATTGTGGCAACGCTGCGTAATCCTGTCGAATACAGGCCAGTCGAGGGCGTGGCTGGCGTGGACCGGATCGTTCCTGAAGGCCGGGATCTCGTGGTCCACTGCGAGGACCGTCCGGGCATCGTGGCCGACGTGGTCGCCGGTATCGTGCGTGCTGGCGGGGACATCACGGACCTGGCGGTGCGCCGTCCGAGCCTTGAGGACGTGTTCGTGAAGTTGACGGGGGAGGCGCTGCGCGATGAAGATCAACCCGCCTGACGCGTACTGGAAGAAGGACGTGGCGCTGTTCTTCGGGAAGCGGTTCGCGCTGCTCATCAAGATGATCTACCCTCTCGCCATCATAGTCCCCGTCGCGGCCAGCGGCATCCCGGCCCAGTACGCCGCAGCGGTCATAGGCATAGTGGCGGTCATGGCCGGGACGTTCGGGGCTGGCGAGAGCCTCACCATAGACCTGAACGACGGCATCCTGGTGCGTGTCGCCCTCACCCCGATCTCACCCAGGCGTGTCGTCTTCGAGGTCCTTGCAGTGAACGCCGTGCTGGACTTGGTGCAACTTCTTCCGGCGCTCGTGATCGTTTACATCCTGCATCCCGTCTCGCTCATGTGGGTGGTTGCGGCGACGTTCGCGGTCTTTGCCACGCTGGTCACGGCGAACGCCATCGGCATATTCATAGCCAACTTCACTTCATCTCCGGCTGACGTGTTGTTGTACGCGACGGCTATCCTGTTCCCCCTGATCTACCTTTCCGGCTTCTTCCGCAACCAGCACCCTGAAGGCATCCTGGCGTTCCTGCGTAAGTTCGTCCCCTTCGCGTACATGAACGACGCCCTGAAAACGGTGTTCGGGCTGTCGGCGAAGTCCGCCCCGATGGACATATTCATCTACCCGACGCTCATCTGCGCCGTCCTCGTTTTTGCAGTGTGCCTTACCGCACCGAGGCTTCTTTCACCCAGGCTGTAGCCGGGATTTCATGGATAACTGGTTACCGTGAACCTGCTAGGATTGCCTGGTTGAGAGGCAGTTCGGACGGGAGCCCCACAGTTGAGTGAGATACTCGAATACCTGACCGATAACCACGAGAAGATGCTCCGAGATCTCGAAGAGTTCGTCACGCGCGAGACCCCGACTATGGACAAATCACGCACCGACGACTTCGCGGAGTTTCTGGCCGACTATGCGAGAGACCTCGGCGGGGAGGTCGAGATCATACCTGCCACGGAACGCGGCAATCACGTGCGCGTGAGCTGGGGCGGGAAGAACGACGAAAAGCCGATCCTCCTTCTCGGTCACTTCGATACCGTGTGGCCGGTCGGGACGCTGGGGCGGATGCCCTTTCGCGTCGAGGACGGTGTGGGACGGGGACCCGGCATCTTCGACATGAAGGGCGGCCTCGTTCAGGGTTTCTGGGCCGTGCGGGCGCTGCGCGAGGTCGCAGGCGTGGACCGGAACATCGTCTTCTTGTGCAATTCGGATGAGGAGACGCACAGCACCACCTCCCGCCCCCTCGTCGAGAAGGAGGCGAAAGAAGCCTCGACCGCCCTGGTGCTCGAATCTAGCACCGAAGGCAAGCTGACCACGGCGCGCAAGGGGGTGGGCTGGTTCGACGTGAGGGTCACGGGGCGCGAGGCCCACGCCGGGGTGAACCCCTTCGATGGCGTGAGCGCGATTGACGAGCTCGCCCATCTGGTGC
>JACDAR010000186.1 GCA_013695335.1 Rubrobacter sp. | reverse complement strand
GTGGCGGGCAAAGATGTGATCTTCGTGACCACAAACGGCACCCGCGCTATCGCGGCGGCGGATTCAGCGGACGAGGTACTCCTCGGCTGCCTGCGCAACGCCCCGGCCGTCGCCCGTTATCTGGAAGAATCCGGGAGCGAATCCGTGTACGTGATCTGCGCGGGCAGCAAGGGACGCTTCAACGTCGAGGATTTCCTCGGCGCGGCGTCTATCCTTTCCCGCATGGATGTGAGCGACTGGTATCTCAACGACGCCGCCAGGCTGGCCCTGGAGTTCGCGGATCTCCACAAGGGAAACACTCGCCGGGTACTGGAGGGCGGCCGGGTGGGCCGCTGGTTCGTCGAGAACAAGCCAGTGGAGACGCTGGATTTCTTCGCCGATGTCGGGGCGAGCGAGCTCGTCCCGAAAGTCGTGGATGGCAGGCTACGCCGCACGGATCAAGCTCAGGCGCCAGCAAGCCCCGATCTTGACGCCTGAAAACTGAGATTTGCAAGAGGGAGGCACGATGTCCGAGACGATACAAGTGCGTGAGGGTGAAGACTTCGACCTCGAAGCCGTGGAGCGCGAGCTTCGAGATCGCATAGATGATCTCCCTGATGGAAGACTGGAGGTGCGGCAATTTCCTTCAGGCGCGTCCAACCTGACGTATCTACTGAAGATCGGGGGATGGGACGGCGTGCTGCGCCGCCCGCCGCTTGGTCCCATCCCACCGAAGGCCCACGACATGGGACGCGAGTCTGGCCTCTTGACGAAGCTGCACGAGGCATACCAACTCGCCCCTGGACCGTATTTCTTCGAGCCGGACGAGTCAGTGATCGGGGCGCCATTCTACGTTATGGAGCGCAGGGATGGCGTTGTGCTCGGCGACTCGTTCCCCGAGGGCGTGGGGGCTGACGGGGAACTGCGCAGGGACATCTCCCGCACCGTCGCTGACACCCTGGCCGAGTTGCATGCGGTTGATCCGTGGGAGGCCGGGCTCGGGGATCTCGGGCGGCCAGAGGGATTTTTGCAGCGTCAGGTGGACGGTTGGATCTCCCGCTACGACAAAGCCAAAACCGCCGAGATAGACGAAGTCGAACCGCTTACCGAATGGCTCTCCGACAACGTCCCACAGAGCCCTGAACCGACCATCATCCACAACGACTACAAGCTCAACAACCTGGTCCTCGACCCAGACGACCTCACCAACGTTCGCGCCGTGCTCGACTGGGAGATGGCTACAGTCGGCGACCCTCTCTTCGACCTCGCCGTGTCGCTCTCGTACTGGACGGGGCCGGATGATCCGGATGAACTGAAAGAAATCCTGCCAACCGTGACCTCAGAAGGCGGCTTCATGACGCGCAGGGAACTGGTCGAAAGGTACGCTGAAAAGAGCGGGCGCGACGTGTCTGACATGCACTGGTACGTGGTCTTTGGGTACTTCAAGCTGGCGGGAATCTTGCAGCAGATCTACAGTCGCTACCACAAAGGCCAGACCAGGGACGACCGTTTCGCCTCCTTCGGGGAGCACGTGCGGAACCTGATCCTGCACTCAGAACGCCTCTCCCGAAACGACTCCATGTAATGAACCCGCACGGCGAATCGCAAGAAGGCGGATCATAAGGAGGCATCATGGTGAACGAGGATGGAGCCTTGAACGGTGAGCAACTCGACCGTCTGGCGCGGTACTTCAACGAAGAAGTCACCTTCTCGAAATACATCGGGGCGAAGGTGGCCGATGTCGAGGCGGGCCTGGCTGACATTTACCTGGACGTGGAAGATTCCCACCTCAACGGCGCGGGCGGCCTGCACGGCGGGGTGTACGCCTCGCTCATAGACACCGCGATGGGCCTCTCCGTGCTGGCGCTCGTTGGCGTGAGGGCAGCGACCATCCAGATGGATGTGCACTTCCTCGGCGTGGTGAGCGAGGGCCGCATCACATGCCGCAGCGAGGTAGTCCACCGCACCCGTCGCACGGCCACGGCCGAGGCGAAGGTCCACGACGCGGAAGGCAACCTCGTAGCGATGGGCAGCGGCGTTTTTCGGGTCTTCGAGAAGAAGGGCAACGCCATAGTCTGACGAGGCTCAGAATTCCGCGCAGGCGCTGTAGCCGCTCTCGATCCAACCGCCCTTCGCCAGGCGATATTCGAACACAGCCATGACCTTCCCGTCGCGGGTCGCCCGCACTGTCTTTACGCCTTCACTCGCCGGGTATCCAGCGGTCTCCACGACATCGCCCTTGGCGAGTTCCTTCGAGAACCCGCTGCGGACGAGTTCCACGGGGTCTTCCTTTTTACCCTTCGTCCCCGGTGTATAAAGTCCCCCGCCACTGCTGACGCTCATCCCACCCGGACACTCCAGCTCGACCGATTTATAGTCGCTGCTTCCGGCGAGTACCTTCATCTTTGCGTAGTCGGTGGCGGCATCGCGCGCTGGGTGGCATCCGATGCGGAGCTCACCAGGCGGAAAGTCCTTGACGTGATGGCTCGTGCCCTTCGGGGCGTTGTCGCCCATGCCGCTTTCCGGGGTAGAGATCGCGAACCCTATGTTCTTGCCCAGTCGGTTTTCGATCTCGAAATGCACCCCATCGCGCTGCGCCCTGACCTCCGGCGTGAGCACCCTGGTTCCGTCACGCTCGCACGAGATCCTGGCCGTTTCATGGGGGCGTTCCGGCTTCGGTGTGGAGTCATCAGGCGTGGCTTCTTCCTTGGAGCCGTCTCCAGCCGCCCCTGCGCATCCGGCGAGCGCGAACGCGCACAGGCAAATGACAACAGCGAACCGCATGACGCCTCCTCGGATCGGGGTGTGGACGTTCGCCCGGATTGTACAGTCGGGCCGGGATCTTCTCCACTTGCCCCTGGAATGGTTTTGTCACTATTATTCAGGGACAGGGAAAGTCGGGAAACGTCACTCTGGGCTTCGACTCTAGTCCGGGAGGAGGCACCATCTATGTTCGGCACGGAGAAACCGTGGCTGAAGGTCTACGAGGGGCACACGGAGCCAGAATCGGATATCTTCGATGGCTCGCTGTACGATCTATTCCGCGAATCAGTCGAGCGCCACAGGGGGAAGATCGCCCTCACCTTCTATGAGACGGCGTTCACCTTCGAGCGACTACAGGCGCTCGTGGAGCAGATGGCGGCTTCGCTGGCTGCGAGCGGGGTTGGGAAGGTAGATCGGGTCGCGCTCATGCTCCCGAACTGCCCGCAGTATGTGATCTCCTTCCTCGCCGCGATGCGTCTCGGGGCTGTAGTCACCCAGGTCAACCCTATGTACGTGGAACGCGAAATAGACTACATCCTCAAAGACTCGGGCGCCGAAACGATAGTCTTCTACGCTGCGGCGTACCCGCGGGTGAAGTCCGTGCTGGCCGGGACGAACATCAGGAACCTGGTGGTCGTCGCCTTCGACGGCGAGCCGGAGGGGCTTGACGCGGATCACCACAGCTTCGGGGACTTCATCGGGATGGACGCGGAGCCCGCGCCCGAGGTGGAGATAGATCCGGCGGAGGATCTGGCGGCGTTGCAGTACACGGGTGGAACTACGGGTGTCTCCAAAGGCGCGATGCTCACGCACCGCAACCTGGCGGCCAACGTGCGTCAGTCGCTTGACATATTCATAGACGATCCCGCGCCCTTCGAGGGCAATCCCAAGGTGATCGGGGTTCTGCCCTTCTTCCACATCTATGGCCTCACCTGCGTGATGCTCTTCAGCATAGTCGAAGGACTCAACCAGCTCCTCCTCCCGCGCTTCGAGGTGGAGGCCGTGCTCGGGCTGTTCCTGAACGAGCGGCCTTTGATGTTCTCCGGCGTCCCGACCATGTACATGGCATTGAACGCCAGCGGCGCTGACCTCCGCAAGCATCATCTGCACGAGGTTCGCACGTATACCGCTGGAGGGGCTGCCTTGCCGGTAAACCTGAAGCGCGCCCTCGAGGAGAAGATCGGGCGTCCCGTGTTCGAGGGCTACGGGCTCTCCGAGGCTTCTCCGGTCACGCACTTCAACCCTTCGTTCATCGGCAAGGGGCGCGATGGCAGCATCGGCGTTCCCGTCCCATCCACCGACGCGCGCATCGTGGATACGGGGGCTGGCGAGAGCGAGATGCCGGTCGGGGAGTCGGGGGAGTTGATAGTGCGTGGCCCGCAGGTAATGAAGGGCTACTGGAACATGCAGGAGGAGACGGAGGGCGCGCTGCGGAACGGCTGGCTGCAC
>JACDAR010000116.1 GCA_013695335.1 Rubrobacter sp. | reverse complement strand
GTGCCGGTGCAGTTGCCGATAGGCGCGGAGTCGGAGTTTCAGGGGATCGTGGATCTCGTTGAGATGAAGGCCATTGTCTATACGGATGACCTCGGGGCGACGTGGGAGATCACGGACATCCCCGAGGATATGCAGGCTCGGGCCGACGAGTACAGGGAGAAGCTTCTCGAAGCGGTCGCCGATCAGGACGATGAACTGATGGCGATGTATCTGGAGGGCGAGGAGATGGAGCCGGACCAAATCCGGAACGCCATCCGCCAGGCGACCCTGACGACGCAGATGACGCCCGTTTTCTGCGGTTCCGCGTTCAAGAACAAGGGCGTGCAGCCGCTGCTCGACGGCGTGATCGACTATCTGCCGAGCCCGCTCGAGGTTCCGCCCATCCACGGCGTCAACATGGAGGGCGAAGAGGTCACCCGCGAGGCCGACGAGGAAGGTCCGCTGGCTGCGCTCGCCTTCAAGGTGCAGTCCGACCCGCACGTCGGGAAACTGACGTATATGCGGGTGTATTCTGGCACGCTCAAGGCCGGTTCGTACATAATGAACACCACTAAAGGGCGGCGCGAGCGCGTCGGACGGCTGTTGCAGCTTCACGCCAATTCGCGAGAGCAGCGCGATGAAGTTTATGCGGGCGAGTTGGTGGCGGCGATTGGGCTATCGAATACCGGCACCGGAGACACGCTCATCGCGGCGGATGATCCGGAGCAGATAGTGCTTGAGGAGATGATCTTCCCGGAGCCGGTCATTTCGCAGGCCATTGAGCCGAAGACGAAGGCCGACCAAGAGAAGCTGAGTGCGGCTCTTCAGAGGCTGGCTGAAGAAGACCCGACCTTCACCGTGCGTAGCGATGAGGAGACCGGGCAGACGATCATCAGCGGTATGGGCGAGTTGCACCTGGAGATCATCCTCGACAGGCTTCTGCGCGAGTTCCGGGTTGACGCCAACATCGGCAAGCCGCAGGTGGCGTACAGGGAGACGATCCGCAAGCGGGTCGAAAGCATCGAGGGTCGCTTCGTGCGGCAGACGGGCGGTCGCGGCCAGTACGGTCATGCGGTCATCAACGTCGAGCATCGGGAAGACCCTGACGCCGAGATCTACGAGTTTGAGAACAAGATCGTCGGCGGCGCCATCCCCAGGGAGTACATCTCGAGCGTGGACAAGGGCATCCGCGAGGCGCTCGACTCTGGCGTCGTGGCCGGGTTCCCGGTCGTGGACATCAAGGTGGAGTTGGTGGATGGCTCTTTCCACGAGGTTGACTCCTCTGAGATGGCGTTCCACATCGCCGGTTCCATGGCGATACAGGAGGCTTTGAAGAGGGCCAACCCGGTCTTGCTGGAGCCTATGATGAACGTCGAGGTCGTCATGCCCGAGGAGTTCATGGGCGATGTGATGGGCGATTTGAGCGCGAGGCGTGGGCAGATCCAGGGCATGGACTCCCGCGGCAGCGGGCAGGTCATCCGGGCGATGGTGCCGCTCTCCGAGATGTTCGGGTACGCGACCACCGTGCGCTCCAAGACCCAGGGCCGCGCGACGTTCACCATGCAGTTTGATCACTACGCCGAGGTGCCGAAGAGCATCGCGGCCGAGATAGCCGAACGGTAGATAGAGAAAGGTAGGAGGTAGAAAGATGAGCAGAGGGAAGTTCGAGAGGAACAAGCCACACCTAAACGTCGGCACCATTGGTCACGTAGACCACGGCAAGACCACCCTCACCGCAGCTATCACAAAGGTCCTCGCCAAGGAGGTCCCCAACGACCCGGCTAACCGTGAGGTCGCCTTCGACCAGATTGACAACGCTCCAGAGGAGAGGCAGCGTGGCATCACCATCGCCACCTCACATCAGGAGTACGCCACCGCAAATAGGCACTACGCACACGTTGACTGCCCAGGTCACGCTGACTACGTGAAGAACATGATCACCGGAGCGGCCCAGATGGACGGAGCCATCCTCGTCGTATCCGCGGCAGATGGTCCCATGCCACAGACAAGGGAGCACATCCTGCTGGCAAGGCAGGTGGGAGTTCCATACATAGTCGTCTACCTAAACAAGGCAGACCAGGTAGACGACCCGGAGCTTCTAGAGCTGGTGGAGATGGAAGTACGTGAGCTACTCTCTGAGTACGACTTCCCAGGTGATGACGTACCAGTAGTCACGGGCTCAGCCCTCCGTGCCCTCGAAGGACAAGAAGGAGAGCAGGGAGAAGGCTCAATAGTAGCCCTCATGGAAGCAGTAGACGAGTACGTGCCAGAGCCAGAGCGTGACATAGACAAGTCCTTCCTATTGGCGGTGGAAGATGTCTTCACCATCCAGGGCCGTGGGACTGTGGCAACGGGAAGGTTGGAGTCCGGGACGATAGCGGTAAACACCGAGGTGGAGATCGTCGGGATAAGGCCCACCCGCAAGACGGTAGTAACGGGGGTGGAGATGTTCAACAAGTCCATGGACTCCGCCCAAGCCGGGGACAACATAGGGGCGCTGCTCAGGGGCCTAAAGAGGGATGACGTGGAGCGGGGACAGGTACTGGCCAAGCCAGGGACCATCACCCCGCACACCCGCTTCAAGGCAGAGGTGTATGTCCTAAGCAAGGAAGAAGGAGGGCGTCACACACCGTTCTTTTCCAACTACCGGCCACAGTTCTACTTCCGCACGACTGATGTGACGGGGGAGATCAGGCTGGAAGAAGGAGTAGAGATGGTGATGCCGGGAGACAACACGGTGATGAACGTGGAGCTCATAAGCGCCATCGCGATGGATGAGGGGTTGAACTTCGCAATACGAGAAGGTGGACGTACAGTTGGAGCAGGCGTCGTCACCGAGATCGTAGAGTAGACTAGCGGGACAAGAGTGTGGGGCGGGCGAATAGACGCCCGCCCTGTGAACTGGAGGAAAGTTATGCGACAATTGGTGACGCTGGCTTGTGAGGAGTGCAAGCGCCGGAACTACCACACCCGCAAGAATCGGCGGAATTCGCCGGATCGCATCCAGCTAAAGAAGTACTGTCCGTGGGACCGGAAGCATACGGTTCATCGGGAGACGCGGTAACATAAAGGTAGAGGGCAGTAGCTCAGTTGGTAGAGCATCGGTCTCCAAAACCGACGGTCGGGGGTTCGAGTCCCTCCTGCCCTGCTCAGTAAATCAAGCCAGGCAAGGAAGCGATGGGCAAAAAGCGTAGCCGCGACCAGGGCGGCAAGAAACCACAGCAGCAAAAGAAGCAGCAGGGACGGCTGGCTGGTATCCGGGATTTCTTCCGGGGGGTCAGGAACGAGCTCAGGCGAGTAAGCTGGCCTGGCCGGGACCAACTCAGGCAGAGTACGGCGGTGGTCCTCATCATCGTTGTGGTGCTTGGCGCTTACGTCGCCGCCTGGGACTTCGTGTTCCAGAACGTTGCGCGTTTGATCTTTTCGTAGTGGATTAGGAGCAGTTCGTAGTGAAGAAGTGGTTCGTCGTAAACACATATTCCGGGCACGAGAACAAGGTCCGAACGACGCTGGAGCGCCGGGTCGAATCCCTCGGCCTCGACCAGTATTTCGGGGAGATCCGCATCCCGATGGAGAGCGTCATCGAGATCAAAGATGGCAAGAAGGTCCCCGTCGAACAGCGCCAGTTCCCAGGCTACATCCTGGTGAACCTGGATATGAACGAGAATACCTGGCAGGCGGTGCGCCAGACGCCTGGCGTTACCCAGATCGTCGGCAACGGCGACAAACCGCTTCCGCTCTCCCGCGCCGAGGTCGAGCGGCTGCTGCATCCGGGCGAGACGAAGGCCCCGGAGAAGGTCAAGACCACGGTGGACTACTCCATCGGGGAGACCGTGCGGGTCATCGGCGGGCCGCTCTCGGACTTCGAGGGCGCAATCTCAGATATCAACGTGGACCAGTCGAGGCTGAAGGTTCTCGTCTCCATCTTCGGGCGCGAGACGCCTGTGGAGCTTTCCTTCGCCCAGGTCGCCAAGCTGTAGGCAAGAAACGAAAGGTTTTATAGATGGGTAGAAGGCGGCGCATAGCGCGCAAATTGAAGTTGCAGATCACAGGCGGGCAGGCGAACCCTGCGCCGCCGGTAGGCCCGGCACTCGGGCAAGCTCAGGTGAACATCGGGGAGTTCGTGCGGCAGTTCAACGACGCCACGCGGGATCAGATGGGTCAGATCATCCCGGTCGAGATCACGGTCTACGAGGACCGCTCGTTCACCTTCATAACGAAGACGCCGCCAGCCGCGTTCCTGCTCAAGCAGGCCGCCGGGTTGGACAAAGGCAGCGGCGAGCCGAACCGCGAGAAGGTAGGCGCCGTCAGCCGGGCGCAGGTCGAAGAGATAGCGCGTACCAAGATGCCTGACCTCAACGCCGCGGACATAGATGGCGCGTCCAGGATTGTTGAGGGTACGGCCCGGAGCATGGGGATTACGGTCAATGGGTAGACGACTTTTGGAACAGAAGCAGAGGATCGACCGCGAGCGACTCTACGGGCCTCGCGAGGCGCTGGAGCTTCTCAAAGGGATGGAAGGCGCCAAGTTCGACGAGAGCGTCGAGGCGCACGTCAGCCTGAACGTTGACCCGCGCCGCGCCGACCAGATGGTGCGCGGAACCCTGATGCTCCCGAACGGCACAGGCAAAACTCGCCGCGTCGCCGTCTTCGCCGCTGGCGAGAAGGCCCGCGAGGCCGAGGAAGCCGGTGCGGACGTTGTCGGCGCAGACGACCTGGCCGCCCGCATTCGGGACGAGGGTTTCATGGACTTCGAGGTTGCCGTGGCGACGCCGGATCAGATGAGCGTTGTCGGTCGGCTGGGCCAGATCCTTGGTCCCCGTGGGCTCATGCCGAACCCGAAGAGCGGGACGGTCACGATGGACGTGGGCCGGGCTGTCGAGGAGATCAAACGCGGCAAGATCGAGTACCGCGTGGATCGATACGGGATCATCCACAGCATCCTGGGCAAGAAGTCCTTCGATCTCGAAAGCCTGGTGGAGAACTACTTTGCCCTGCGCGAGGAGTTTCAGCGGGTGCGTCCCGCCCCGGTCAAAGGCAGGTACTTCAAGTCCGTGACGCTCACTACGACGATGGGACCATCCATCAAGGTTGACCCTGCGGTGGAGAGGGAGTAGTATCTCCGGCGCGATCTAGACAAAAGAACGAGACCAGAGACAGCCGGTACCCTGGGATAGACCGAGGGTTTAATGTACCCCGGCCGAGGTCGTAGAGAGTTTTTCGTGGGATCTTTCAGCCCCGGGCGCCTCTGCGGCCCCGGGGTTTTTACGTAGTGGAGGAGTGAAAAGGTGAACAGGGAAGAGAAGGCGCAGGTGATCGAAGACCTCGCTGGCAAGCTGCGCAGCGGCTCGGCGGTCCTCGTGGATTACCAGGGCATCAACGTGGCCCAGAGCACAGACCTCAGGCGCCGCAGCCGGGAGTCGGGCGTTGAGTTCGTGGTCGCCAAGAACACCCTGGCGAAGCGGGCCGCTGACGAGGTAGGTATCGAGGGCCTCACAGAGTTCTTCACGGGGCCGACGGCCCTGGCGTTCTCCGAAGATCCGGTAGCCAGCGCGAAGCTGATGGCTGAGTTCGCGGATCAGGTGGAGACCTTCGTACTGAAGGGCGGGCTGCTAGAAGGCGGTCGCATTCTGGACGAGGCTGACATAGTCGCACTCAGCAAGTTGCCTGGCCGGGACGAGTTGCTGGCGCAGCTTCTCGGTGCGATCCGCTCCCCGATAGCCGGACTGGTCACGGTGCTGAACGCGCCGTTGAGGAACCTCGCTTCCGTGATGAGCCAGGTTGCGGATCAGAAGCAGGCGCAGGAGTCATAGCAACAAGTAGTAGCTGTAGAAACGTAAAGAGCCGAAAACAGGAGGAAAAATCATGGCTTTGAGCAATCAGGAGATACTCGACGCGATCAAGGAGAAGTCCGTACTGGAGGTCTCCGAGCTGGTCAAGATGTTCGAGGAAGAGTTCGGCGTATCGGCTGCGGCCTTCGCGGCGGCCCCGGCTGCGGGCGCGGCTGCTGACGGCGCCGCCGCCGAGGAAGAGGAGCAGACCGAGTTCGACGTCGTGCTCACAGGCGCTGGCGCCAAGAAGATCCAGGTCATCAAGGAGGTGCGCGCCGCCACGGGCCTCGGCCTGAAGGAGGCGAAGGCCCTCGTGGACGACGCCCCGAATCCCGTGAAGGAGGCGATCTCCAAGGAGGACGCCGACGCCCTGAAGGCCAAGCTGGAAGAGGCGGGCGCCTCCGTCGAGCTGAAGTAACCTTCAGCAACAGACACCAGTTATAGACGGTGCGGCGCTCCTTTTGGGGCGCCGCTTTTCCGTGGGGTTTGAGATGGAAGTGGATCACGATCGGGCGATAGTCAGGGCATTCTTCGCGCCGGAGAAACGTGCGCGGTACCCTAACCTGATCTCCACGGCGCGGGGACGGAAGAAGTTCGTTGCACAGTTTCCCCACCTGGATGCGCTGGACTCCCGGTTCGTTCGTCGGCTCGATCCCCGAGAACAGTACGTTGACCGGATAGAAGCTCTGCTCAAAGAACGCGGGGCTCCAGACCCATGCTACATCGTATCCGAGAACTCTCGCCTGGATCTTCAATGCATGAAGCTACACGATGCGCTTCGGGCTACGGTGGGATTTGAAATGGGCACTTTTCTTTCCTGCGTCGCAGGCCAACTTGCATACATCGAGGGTGAAGAACCGGGATCTCGCCACATCTGCGAGCGGGCTCCGTGAGGCCGGTATTGGCTGGGTGATTGCACCGCTCGTGGCGCACCCGGGGCCGCTGTGCTACACTCCCCGGCGTTGGTCTTCGGGCCGACCTATATATTTTTCTATCTGCCTCCCTATGAGCCTTGACTCTTCGTGGTGCGCGGGGTAAGATATCCGCTTGCGTGTTCGGCCATTCTTCAACGATTTCTAATGGAGGAGAGCTAATTTGGTGACCCCTATTGTGCGCCGCGAGCGGCATCCGTATGCCCGTTTGCAGACCACCGATTTTCAGTTGCCGGCTC
>JACDAR010000164.1 GCA_013695335.1 Rubrobacter sp. | reverse complement strand
TGCTAGAATTACATATATGCACGTACAGATAGACAGGTTCGAGGACGGCGGTTGGGCGATCTTATCCCTTTACCCCGACGGCAAGCGTAGCTTCGACGTGCCGCGTGACTTGCTGCCAGAGGATGCCTCGGTTGGCGATGTTTTTACGATGCGCTTCGAGCACGACAGGGGGGAGACGGATCGGCTTTCGGCGGAGAATCGGCGGCTGATGGAAGAGCTGCTCGGAAGGGACGGCAGGTGAACCTCGAAGGCCGGGTGGCGGGTGTGATCAGGGCCGCCGTGCGGGATACATTCGGGGTCGAACTGAACGGTATCCACGTCGAGCGTCCCGGTGATGCGCGGCACGGCGACTTCGCAACCAACGTCGCGCTGGCGAACGCGAAGGTTTTCAGGCGCAATCCGCGTGAGGTGGCGCAGAAGATCGCCGATGCCACGGAGGCCGAGGCTATAGTGGATCACGTCGAGGTCGCCGGTCCAGGCTTCATCAACTTCTGGCTCTCGCCGGAGACTTTGTGGAATGAGCTGAACGGCCTGTTGCGCGACGGCGCTCATTATGGGCGTCAGGAGCCTTCCGGTGAGCCGGTGATGCTGGAGTTCGTGAGCGTGAACCCTACAGGGCCGATGCACGTCGGTCACGGACGGCAGGCTGCTTACGGAGATTCGCTGGCCCGCATCATGGAGGCGGCGGGCAGGAAGGTCTCGCGGGAATACTACTTCAACGACGGGGGAAACCAGATCCGCCTTTTCGGGGAGTCCGTTGCCATTCGCTACGCCAGGATGCACGGCAGAGAGTGGTCGGTCGCCGATTCCGAGGGGCTGTATCAGGGTGACTACCTTGAGGAGATCGCCCGGGATCTCGACTCCGAGTATGGAGAGCGGCTCCTCGATATGGAGACCGAGGACGCGCTGCGGGAGATCAGCGTTTTCTCGACCGGCTGGTGTATGGACGACATCAAGAAGACGCTTGCCCGCGTCGGTGTGCGCTTCGACAGGTATTTCAACGAGAAGAGCCTCTACGAATCAGGAAAAGTGGAGGAGGTCGTCGAACAGCTTCGCGAGGGCGGCAACGTATACAAGAGCGAAGGCGCATCCTGGCTTGCCACATCGCGGTTCGGGGATGACAAGGACCGCGTGCTGGTAAAGAGCGACGGTTCGTACACATACATGGCCCCAGACGTCGCATACCACAGGGACAAGTGGGACCGGGGTTTTGGGACCGCCGTTGACGTGCTCGGCGCGGATCACGCGGGATACCCACCGCGCATCCGAGCCGGTCTCGTGGCGCTCGGGTTACCCGAGGACTTCCTCGACGTTGAGCTAGTGCGGCTAGTCAAGCTCATAAGCGAGGGCGAGCAGGTCAAATTCAGCAAGCGGGCCGGTCACATCGTCACCCTCGATGAACTGCTCGACGAGGTGGGCGAGGACGTGGCGCGCTACTTCTACGTCCGCTCCTCGCACAACACCGAGATGAACTTCGATCTCGACCTCGCCATAAAACAGTCGGACGAGAACCCAGTCTTCTACGTGCAGTACGCCCACGCCCGTATCGCAAGCATCTTCCGCCGCGCCGAGTTAGATCCTGAGACAGTCGGTGAGATCCCGGCTTCGCAGCTTGCACCGGAGGAGCGGGCGCTGGCTATGGAACTACTCGACTTCCCGCGCGTGGTCGAGAACGCTGCGGCCAGTCGGGAGGCGCACCCGATCCCCACTTACCTCGAGACCCTCGCCACCCGCTTCCATCAGTTCTACACGGTGCATCGGGTGCTGGTTGACGACGAGGAGACGAGGCAAAGGCGATTGGCACTCTGCGCCGCAACCAAGAACGTGCTCCGGTCGGGCCTGGACCTCCTGGGAGTGAGCGCGCCCGAGAAGATGTGAGGGGTACTTTTGCGACAGTTGCGATTCATCACCTACCTGTCCCCGAGTATCCCGCTGGCGCTCTTCGAAGCGGTGACGGATCTCGCGCGCCGGGCGCTCGGGAGTACGCGGGTCTCGCTCGTGTCGGAGACCCGGGTTTCGGGGCCGGAGAAAGGTGGCTACGATCCATTCTCGGATGGCAAAGCTGATGTGGGGTTTCTGTGTTCCCCGTCGTTTGCGTGGCTGCGAGGGCTGGCCCGTCCGCCCGTGGAGTTGCTTGGAGCCGCCCCCGTGTTCGAGGATGGCCGGGCGAGAGGGAGGCCCGTCTACTTCTGCGACGTCGTGGCCCGGCGGGATGGTCCGGTTCGTTCGTTTGGCGATCTGGAGGGCCGCTCGTGGGCGTACAACGACGCGTGCTCATTGAGCGGCTACCACAGCCTCCTCGGGAAACTGGCGGAGATGGGAGCGAATGGCCGGTTCTTCGGCAGTTTGGTTCACTCCGGATCCCACCTCAAATCCCTGGAGGCGATACTCTGCGGCGAGGTGGACGCGGCGGCCATAGACTCCAACGTCCTGGGTATGCTGCTTCGGGAGGACCCAGCCTTGCGCCAGAGCCTGCGCGTGATCCAAACCTGGGGACCGTTCCCCATTCAGCCCGTCGTGGTCCGCTCGGCGCTCCGCCAAGACCTGAAGGAGCGCCTGCGCGCCCGTCTCCTGGAGGCGGACTCGGACCCGTGTTTCCGGGATGCCGTGTCCCGGTTCGGTTTGAGGCGCTTCGTCCCCGTCTCCCACGCGGATTACTCTACCGGGCTGTCAGCCCTCGGCGCTTACAAAGCCGGGTTCGACCGCGTCTCTTCGCCAGGCCACCCCCTTCCGGCGACAGAGGCTTAACTCTCTGGGGGTCGAGGAGGCTCTGGTATACTTCTCGCGGCCTATTCGGGACTACACATCGGGGGTTTATGGGCGGGGACGGTCGGTTGACGATATGCCAGATCAGCGACATCCATTGCGGTAGCGCTTACTTCATCCCCGACCTTCTGGAACGTTCGATCCTGGAGATAAACGACCTGAACCCCTCGGCGGTTGTGGTGTCTGGGGATCTTACGGACGCTGGATACCGACAGGAGTTCGAGATGTCGGCGGAATACGTGCGGCGCTTCCAATGCGAGAACGTTATGGTCATCCCGGGCAACCACGACTCGCGAAACGTCGGCTACATCCACTTCGAGCGGCTCTTCGGAGAGCGGTACTCGGCCATCAGCTTCGACGACGCGGTGATGGTCGGCGTGGACTCCTCGGAGCCTGATCTGAACGATGGGCGGGTTGGGCGCGAGCATTACGACTTCGTTCGCCACGCCTTCGCTGATGCGGGCGAGAGGTTGAAGATCTTCGTGATTCACCACCACCTGATCCCGATTCCAGGCACGGGCCGCGAGCGGAACATTATCTTCGACGCTGGGGACATGCTTGAGCTTCTGGATGATGTCGGCGTTGACCTGGTGCTCTCCGGGCACAAGCACGTTCCGTATTCGTGGAAGCTGGAGGGCATGTTCATAGTGAACGCAGGGACCGCCTCCACTACCCGCCTGCGGGGCAACACCCGGCCATGCTACAACATCATCGAGATAGAGGGCAGTCGGGTTCGGGTCTTCCGCAAGTACCCTTTCAAGGAGCGCGAACTGTACGTGGATTTCGACTCCGAGACCAACCAGTACTCCCGCTACGAAGACAAGATCGACTCGGAGATCACAGTCCCCAGCGATCAATAACCGCGTGCGCGCCCTCTTCCTGATAGACGGCGAACACTATCCGCCCGTGGTCCTCGACGCCATGCAGAGCATCGAGGATTCCATGCAGGCCGAAGGCGTCGCCGCAGCCTTCCTGGGCGGTACTGAGAAGCTCAAGGAAGGCACCGACTACGGCTTGCCTTTGATAATGGGCAATGATCCGATATCTGCTGTCAAGCGCGCCCTCGATGAACATGATGTGGACGTGGTGATCGACCTTTCGGACGAGCCGGTCATAGGCTATCGGGAGCGGATGCGGATAGCTTCGCTAGTGCTGGCGGCTGGGGCGCGTTACGCCGGGAGCGATTTCGATCTCAGGCCGCCTGAACTTCGACCGGTCTCGACCAAACCATCGCTAGCCGTGATCGGCACAGGAAAAAGGGTTGGGAAGACCGCGATCTCGGGTTATCTGGCGCGGTTGCTGGCAAGCGAGGGCTTCGATCCTGGCGTCGTCTCCATGGGCCGCGGGGGACCGCCGCACCCCGAGGTCATAGAAGGCCACAAACTCGAAGTCGGGAGCGCCTACCTGCTCGAAGCACTTGAACGCGGCGCCCACGCTGCCAGTGATTACTACGAGACCGCCGCCCTGAGCCGCGTCACAACGGTCGGATGCCGTCGCTGCGGTGGGGGGCTCGCCGGGGAACCGTTCGTCTCCAACGTGCTCGAAGGCGCGGCCATCGCCAACACGCTAGAGACCGGTATCACGGTGTTCGATGGTTCGGGGGCCGCCGTGCCTCCGGTCGCGGTGGATGGCAGGATACTCGTCGCTGGAGCGCACCAGGATCCTGAGTACATCGCTGGCTTCCTCGGGGCGTACCGGCTTTTGATCTCCGACCTCCTCCTCCTCACCATGAGCGAAGAGCCGATGGCGGACGAGGCGAAGGTGAGAGAGATCGTGGAGGCGGTGCGTCTGGTGAATCCGGATCTCAGGGTCATCCCAACCGTTTTCAGGCCGCGTCCCGTGCAGAGCGTGGAGGGAATGCGCGTCGCCTACGTCTCGACGGCGCCGCCTGCCGTTCTCGGCAAGCTGGCGGATCACCTTCAGGATCGTCACGGATGCGAGGTAGTTGCGGCCTCCGGGAACCTGTCGGACAGGAAGCGGCTGGCTGCGGACCTGGATGCGATGTCAGGGGCGGAGGCGTACCTCACCGAGATAAAGGCGGCGGCGGTGGACGTGGTGACGCGGCGGGGCGCGGCTGAAGGGAAGCCGGTTATCTACTGTGATAATGATCCACTCGGGGACGGCATAGACGGTGCGCTGCTTGGGCTCGCCCGGGAGGCGGTTGCTGGGGCCGATGGATCAGGTAGTAGTCGTTCCAGTTCTTCCGGTGTATAGTTAGAAAGTCCGAAGCGCGGGTCCCGCGCCTGCAAGCGCAGGGACTCTTCGCACTTTTCCGATGAGAATCCACCACGTCGCGCGTGTGCCGAACGTGGGATCAGGATTTACACAGGAGGTTGGGTGAGCTTCCATTAGCGTGGCCGAACCCCGGTTGGGGTCCATAGCCGCCGCCGCCATCGAGTACGCGACCGTGACCGAGCGCGTGGCCCTTCGCGTCGCGCGAATGGAGGGGTCAGGCACCCCGGAGCGGGCGTATACCCTCGCCACCGAGGCGTTCAGGGAGGAGCTAGGCAAGATTTCCGTCTGCGGGCGCGTGGCGATACTGCGGGAGGAAAGGCTTGACGAACGTGGCAGGGTGAGGTTTCTGCAGGCCAAGCCGAATATCCTGGCCGTTGGTGACAAATTGGGCGTCGGTGAGGCTGAGGCGGATCTCGCGGTGGAGCCCGTCGAAGGGCTGCAGTTGCTAGTGAAGGGGCAGGGTGGATCTATCTCAGCGGTCGCCGCCGCGCCAGCGGGGAGCATGTTGAGGACGCCGGATATGTACATGAGCAAGCTCATAGTCGGGCCGCAGGCGAGGGGGAAGATTGATATAGACGCCCCCGTCGCTGAGAACATAGAAGCCATAGCCGGTTCGATGGGGCGGCGGCCATCGGAGATAACCGTCGCCGTACTCGACCGCGAGCGGCACGAGAACTTGATCCAGGATATCCGGCAGACGGGAGCCCGCATACAGATCCGTCCAGAAGGCGACCTCACGCCCGCGATAGCCGTTGGGAACGGGGCGGATCTGCACGCCGTGATCGGCATTGGCGGCGCGCCGGAGGGGGTACTGGCGGCTGCGGCCATCAAGTGCCTCGGCGGCGAGATGCAGGCCAAGATGTGGCCGACCCAGCGTTCGCAGGTCGAGAAGCTCAGGGAGAACGGGCTCGCTGACCCGGAGAAGAAACTGACGCTCGACGATCTCATCCGTGCTGACGACGTGGTGTTCGCGGCGACGGGCATCACCCCTGGGGAAACCTTGAACGGGGTGAGATACTTCAGGGGCGGCGGCCGAACGCACACCATAGTCATGGCGGCAGAGCCCCGTATGGTAAGATTCATAGACACCATCCATGCCCTCGAGCCCGGCGCAGGGCTCTACGGCTTCCAGCTTTGAGAACTTGAGAAATATCCAGATGAGCGATACCCGTACATTGGTACACGAGAAAGGTAGAGAAGCATGACCGAGTTAGCCACCCTCGAACGCAAACGCCTGAGCGACCTGCACCAGATCGCCTCCCAGCTAGGTATTCAGCAGTACCGCAAATACCGCAAGCCGGAACTGGCCGAGATGATCTACAAAGTAGCCACGGAGCAGGCGGCGGGCCAGCAAACCGCCCAGGGCAACGGCGGCTCGACCGCCACTATCGAGGCTCCGGCCCCACCTGCTACGAACGGCGCCGCCGAAGCCCCAACTGCCCCGCAGCCCGAGGCCGACGAGGCAGCCGTCTCTTCCGACACGGACAGCGTTGCCCCGGTGCAGGAAGCGCCGCCAGAGCGACGCAAGGAGCAGCGGCCTGAGCCCCGCCGTCGTCAGGATCGCCCGGACAGGCAGGAGCGGGACGGCAACGAGCAGAGCGGCATCCTGGATGTGTTGCCAGATGGATTCGGGTTCTTGCGGACCAGCGGCTACAGCCAGAGCAAGGGCGACGTATACGTCTCGACCAGCCAGATCAAGCGTTTCAACCTGCGACGCGGGGACTACATAATCGGGCAGATCCGTCCAGCCCGCGACGGCGAGAAGTACCCGGCGCTGGTGCGCATCGAGGAGGTCAACGGCATCGAGCCGCAGAAGGGCCGTCGCCGCCAGAACTTCGACGACCTGACGCCGCTGTATCCGAACGAGCGTCTGCGCCTTGAGTGGATGCCAAACGACATCGCGCCCAGGGTCATAGACCTCGTCGCCCCCATCGGCAAGGGGCAGCGCGGCATGATCGTCTCCCCCCCGAAGGCCGGGAAGACCACGATCATGCAGCAGATCGCACGCTCCATCGCCGCCAATTACCCCGATGTGAAGCTGATGGTTCTCCTGGCGGACGAGCGCCCCGAGGAGGTCACTGACTGGCAGCGCAGCATCCCCGAGGCAGAGGTGATCGCCTCCACCTTCGACCAGCCTGCCGAGAACCACATAGCCGTAGCCGAGCTCGTCCTGGAGCGCGTGAAGCGGCTGGTGGAAGAGGGCGAGGACGTGGTAGTTCTCCTCGACGGCATAACCCGCCTCTCACGGGCATACAACCTTGCGGCCCCGGCCAGCGGACGTATCCTCTCCGGCGGCGTTGACTCGGCTGCCCTGTACCCGCCCAAGAAGTTCTTCGGGGCTGCAAGGAATATCGAGAACGGCGGATCGCTGACCGTCCTTGCGACGGCGCTGGTCGAGACCGGCAGCAGGATGGACGAGGTGATCTTCGAGGAGTTCAAGGGCACGGGCAACATGGAACTCCGCCTCGACCGGAAGCTCGCCAACCGCCGGACCTACCCTGCCATCAACATCGAAGACTCCTCGACGCGCAAGGAGGAGCTCTTGATGGACAGTGCCGAAGCGCAGCGGGTCTGGCAGGTACGCAGTATCCTCAACGCCCTGGACACCGGGCAGAAGATAGAGCTCCTCATCCAGAAGCTCAAGGAGACCCGCACCAACGCCGAGTTCCTGCGCGAGCTCCAGCGCGTTCGAGGGTAGCGCAGCATGATAGCCGGGATGGCCTTGCGTGTATTCGCAGGCCGTCCCGCCGTTTCCTGGACAGGAGTAATACACTAACGGGGACGGTGAATTAGGAAAGACGGAGGTTTCAATGAAGACGGATATTCATCCACAGTACACCACGACGCACGTGCACTGCACCGGCTGTGGCACGGATTTCGAGACCCGCTCGACGGCTGGGGATGCCATCACCGTGGACATCTGCTCGAACTGCCACCCGTTCTATACGGGCAAGCAGCGCATCGTGGATACCGGCGGACGCGTGCAGCGGTTCAGGAACCGTATGGCCCGCCAGGCCAACAAGTAAGGAGCCTGAGCATGCGGGTCGGTGGGCAGGCGATAATGGAGGGCGTCCTCATGAGATCCCCCAACTTCTGGGGGATGGCGGTCAGGACGCCGACGGGCGGCATGGATTTGCGGGCGCAACGGTTCCGTTCGATCACCCGCAAGAACCGTCTCTTCCGGCTGCCCATCGTCCGCGGCGCCCTCTCCCTGGGCGAGACGCTCTGGCTCGGCATGAAGGCGCTTGCCCTCTCTACCAACATCGCCCTCGGTGAGGAGGAAGACCTCTCGAAGAAAGAGATCGCCATCACCCTCGTCTTCGGGCTGGGGCTGGCGTTTCTGCTGTTCCTCGCGGCCCCGGTGCTCGGCACGAAGGGGATTGGCGCGTTATTTGGCAACAGCATCGAGAACCCGATTCTTTTCAACCTGGTCGAGGGTGTTTTGAGGATCGGGATCTTCGTTGTGTATCTACTGGGGATCACGCTTCTCAGCAAGGACATCAAGCGGTTCTTCGGCTACCACGGCGCGGAGCACAAGGCGATCAAAGTGTACGAACGGGGGGAGGAGTTGATCCCCAAGAACTCCCACAAACTGGACACGAGCCACGTGCGCTGCGGGACGAGCTTCGTTCTTTACGTGCTGGTTCTGAGCATCCTGGCGTTCTCCCTGCTCGGCGTCGAAGGTTGGCTATACATGCTTTTGAGCCGCGTGATCGTCATCCCGCTCGTGGCCGGGATCGCCTTCGAGTTCATCATGTGGAGCGCCCGCAATCAGGACAACGCTGTGGTTCGTGCCCTGATATGGCCTGGCTTGCAGATGCAGAAGTTGACGACGCGGGAGCCTTCGGACGAAATGGTCGAGGTGGCTATGGCTTCGCTGAAGAAGGTGCTTTCGATGGAAGAAGAGGCTCACCTAAAGCCGGATGAGGCCACTAACAAACTGGTGATCTGAGTTTGGACGGACAGATAATCAAGCTGGCGGGTGAGACCCTCGGGCGCTACCAGGCGCTGACAGGGGAACTCTCAGACCCGGATATCTACTCTGACCAGAACCGTTACCGCGACGTGGCGAAGGAGCACGCCCGCCTGAAGCGCGGCGCGGATCTCTGTCAGGAGTTGCTCGACTCGTTGGAAGAGGAGCGCGAGGCGCGGGAGCTGCTTCCCACCGCCGAGTCCGGTGAGGAGCGGGAATTCTACGCGGCCGAGGCGCGGGCTGCGGAGGAGCGGGCATCTGAGCTTGCGGAGAAGATCCGGGCCGAGCTAATAGATCGCGACCCGAACGATGACAAGGATGTGATCCTGGAGATCCGGGCCGGCACAGGCGGCGACGAGGCGGCGCTCTTCGCGGGCGAGCTTCTGGATATGTACTCGCGCTACGCCGACCGCCTCAGTTTCAAGCACCGCAACCTTGCATCCAGCCCCGCCGAGGTCGGTGGGTATCGCGAAG
>JACDAR010000098.1 GCA_013695335.1 Rubrobacter sp. | reverse complement strand
GGCTACGAAAGCGTGGAGATTCGGACTGTCGTGAACAATCCAAAGGCGCTCGGGCTGCTTTTCAAAGATGTGAAGTCGGGCAAGATGGACGCCTTCCAGGACGTGTGGATGCCCAACCACAAAGATTACCTTGACGGGGTGAAAGGCGGGGTGGAGCATCTCCATCCCTGGTACAGGGGCACTACCCGCTTCAGCCTGGCGGCCCCCGCATACATGGGCATACACAGCATAGGTGAGATCAACTCCACGGGCGCAACCAGGATATACGGCATCGAGACTGGGTCCGTCATAATGGACAAAATCCCTTCCAAAACCATCCCTGAGTACGGCCTGAAGCAGCAACTCGTCGCGGAGAGCAGCGCCACCATGCTCTCTGAGGTTGGGCGTCTGTACGACAGCAAGGAGGATTTTGTCTTCGTGGCGTGGTCGCCGCACTGGATGAATCAGGTCTACGACTTCAACTACCTCGAAGACCCGAAGGGCTCGCTAGGAGACCTCACGCAGCCCTCCAAGATCTCCACCATCGTCAACAAGGATCTCCAAAGTGAAGACCCCGTAGCCCACGCCTTCCTCAACGCCATGTCGCTGACCGAGGATCAGGTAAACCAGCTTGAACTGGAGATCCGGAAGGCCAACAACGACCCTGCCGAAGGCTCCAGGCGCTGGATCAAAGATAACCGCGACGTCGTGCAACCCTGGATCTCCGCAGCAAAGCGTGCCCAGGAGAGCTAGTCTACGCGCATGAACGCTTTTTCGAAGACGCGCCCCACTACGCCATCGAGGGCCATGCCGATCCTGGCCACGGTGCTGGTGGCCTTGCTGCTTGCCGCCGGATGCGGAGGGGCCGAGGGCCAGGCGGCCCGCACCGGTGACAAAGGGCTTACCGTTGGCTATGTGGGGTGGGATGACAGCGTGGCAATCGCCAACCTGACGCGGACGGTCATGGAAGAGGAACTCGGCTACGACGTGGAGTTGCGCCGGTTCGACGACCCTGAGGCCGCCATCCTCGCCGCCGCCAGCGGAGAGATAGACACTTTCCAGAACGTGTGGATGCCGGAGAACGCTGGATATATCGGCGAGGCGCACGGCGAGCGCCTGCTGAACCCGTGGTTGATCGGGACTACCCGCTCCGGCCTTGCCGCCCCAAGCTACATGAACGTGGGGAGCGTGGACGGCATGAAGAAGTACGCCGACGCGCCGATCATCTCCGTGGAGCCAGGCGTTGACCCTTGTAGCAAAGTCGCTGAGGCGGTCGCCGAGCAGATGCCGGATCGCCAGACCTCCTACAGGGACACCCCCACGATGCTCTCCGAAGTGGGCCGCCGCTATTCGGATGGGGATAACTTCTTCTTCACAGCCTGGTCGCCGCATTGGATGAACCAGGAATTCCAGTTCGAGTATCTCGTGGACCCGGGAGACGAACTGGGAGGGGCGACCCAGCCATCCCGCATACAACCGGTGATCCACGGAACCCTCGAAGAAGAAGATCCCTTCGCCCTCGCGTTCGTTGACGCCTTGCAGCTCTCCGACTATCAGGTGAGCGGCCTGGAACTCTCCATCAAGGAAGCAAAGAGCCCGCGGAAGGGCGTCGATGCCTGGCTCGAAGATCGCGACTGGCTCGCGCGAAGTTGGATCGGCGCCGCCAAACGCCAGGCCGGGGAGGACTGAGGTAGCGGCCCAGCGTCAGGCGAACATCACCATCAGGGCCGGTCCACGAAGCCGGCTTCACGAAACTCTCGAAAAATACCAACATAAGAGAGGAATATTCCGTTGAAACCGGATGCAACGGCGCAACAACGATTACCGGAGGATCGGCGTGAGTGATTCCAGGTCCGACATGGTCGAGGAGGCCAAGCGCATCGCGGAGGCGGCCACGGATGAAGGAATCGCCCTGCGGCTGCTTGGCGGCGTGGCGGTCTGTATAAGGGCCAATGATGGGCTCGCACCAGTCTTCGAGCGTGAGTACGCTGACCACGATTGGATCTCCTCGAAAGGCGCTTCATCGAAAACGCAGAAGTTCTTCGAGAAGCAAGGCTATACGCCCCACACCAGCTTCAACGCGCTCAACGGCCGCGAACGCCTCCTGTTCTTCGACGAAAGCAACGACCGCCAGGTTGACGTATTCGTCGGCTCGTTCCGAATGTCGCACGAGATCCCATTCGGCAAGAGGCTGGATTCCGAGCCGCTCACCATACCGCTGGCCGAACTGCTCCTGACCAAGCTCCAGATCGTCGAGCTGAACGAGAAAGACGTGAAGGACGCGCTGGCAATACTGCACGACCATCCCGTGGACGATGAAGATGGAGACTCGGTGAACAGCGGGCGCATCGCCGAGCTATGCGCCTCGGACTGGGGATTGTGGCGGACCTTCACCGCCAACCTCGAAGCCCTCGGAGGCCACACTGAACGCTACGATCTGCCGGACGAGGACAAGGGACGCATCACGGATCGCATCCAGACTCTGCAGGAACGCATCGAGGGCGAGCCCAAGACTTTCGGCTGGAAGATGCGCTCCAAGATAGGCGACCGAAAACGCTGGTACGAGCTACCCGAAGAAGTCGAAGGAGGACCGTAGATTATGGAGAAGATCTCTTCGCTCTTTTCGAGCGGCTCGGAGACGCGATTGTATTTCGCGACAGACATCCACGGGTCGGAGACCTGCTGGCGCAAGTTCTTGAACAGCGGCAAGCACTACGAGGCCGACGTAATGGTCCTCGGCGGCGACATGACGGGCAAAGCACTCATCCCGATAGTCAAGCAGGGGGGAGGAACCTGGCAGGCCACGCTGCTCGAAAACCGCCGCGAGTTCGAGACCGAGGATGAGGTCAAGGAGTTCGAGGACGCAGTTATGAGGCGCGGCTACTACCCGTTCCGCACCGACCCGGACGAGATGTCCGAGCTCGAAAAGGACGAGAAGATGCGCGACGAGCTGTTCCACAAGGAGATGCTCGGCACCGTCGAACGCTGGATGCAGATGGCCGACGACAAGCTAGAAGGAACCAACATCCAGTGCTTCGTCTCGCCCGGCAACGACGACCAGTTCGAGGTCGATGAGATCATCTCCCAGGCCAAACGCGTGAAGCTGGCCGAGGGCGAAGTCGTCGAGTTCGGGGACTTCCAGATGGTCTCGACAGGATGGGCCAACCGCACCCCTTGGGACACGTACCGCGAAGAGGATGAGGACGACCTCGGAGCCCGCCTCAAGAAGATGACGGATCAGATAACCACGCCGCCCGAGCGTACTGTCTACAATTTTCATTGCCCGCCATACAGCACGGGCCTGGACGACGCCCCTGAACTGACCGAGGATATGCGTCCCAAACACGGTGGGCGTTCCACGGTCCCGGTAGGTTCGAAGGCGGTGCGGGAGGCTATCGAGGAGGGCCAGCCGGCCCTGGCGCTACACGGGCACATCCACGAGGCGAGGGGCAACACCCGCATCGGGCGCACGCTTTGCATCAACCCAGGAAGTTCGTATGAGCAGGGGCAATTGCTGGGGGCTGTGGTGAACCTGGATGGCGGCAAGAAGGTCAAGCGGTTCGTACTGACCAGCGGATAGGGAGGAACAAGATGGCGAATAGTGCTGCGGGGTCTGACGACCTCTTTCAACGCAAGGCGACGGGGCTGTTGCGGGGTTGGTCCGTGTGGGACGGGTTCATCTATGCGGCGTTTTCGATCAACCTGATCACGCTGGGGCTCCTGGCTTTCTCGTACGCCCCGTTCGTGCCCGATGGCTCGCTCATGCTGGCGATCATCCTGGCCGGCCTCTACCTCGTGTTCCAGACCGTCACATATGCGTCCCTGATCGCGGTGATGCCCCGCGCTGGCGGCGACTACGTGTGGACTAGCCGCGTTCTCGGTGGCGGCGTCGGCTTCGTGCTGGCGGTGACGGGATGGTGGTTCATCCTGTGGCATTGGGTGCCCATCTACGCCGACCTCTTGAACAAGGAAGTCTTCGTGCCGCTCGGCGCGCTTCTCGGCCTCGACGGGGCGGTCACGTTCTTCAGCGGAGCGACGGGGCTCTTCACCGCGTCTATGATCGTCGCGGTCCTGGCCTCGCTGTACGTTTCTCTCGGCATGAGGGCCTACGCTCGCATCCAGAAGTTCTGTTTCTACGGTGGGCTCGTTGGGCTCGCGGTCATGATCCTGATCCTGCTCTTCAGCTCCAAATCCGACTTCATCTCGGCTTACAATCAAGGAGCCCAGGATCTCTTCGGCGCAGGCGGCAACGCCTACCAGGCAACCATAAAGGCAGGTCAGGGTGACGGCGGCCTCCCGACGGGTAGCGCCTTCTACCCGACCTTGCTCCTCATCCCGTTCCTGGCTTTCTTCAACCTGTACTCGAACTGGGGCGCCACGCTGTATGGCGAGGTCAGGGGCGCATCTGACTTCCGAAAGAACATCTACGCGATGGCTGGCGCGCTCATATTCACCTCCATCTTCGCCGTGATACTCCTCCTCCTCTTCGCCAAGACCTTCGGGTGGGACTTCTACTACGCGGCAAACAGCGCATTCTGGAACGAGAGTGGGCCGGTCTCGGTGTGGCCGTACCCTGGGCTGCTCGCCGCGATGCTCCTCGGCAACCCGGTGCTCCAGGTCATCCTGGTTGCCGTGCTGTCGCTGTGGTTCTTCGGATGGACCGGATCTGTGTTCCTCTCCTCCACCCGCGTCGTTTTCGCCACGGCCTTCGACCGGGTACTCCCCGAGTGGGTCTCCAGGACTACGAACAACGGCGTCCCCTACGCGGCGCTTCTGCTAATGCTCATACCTTCTATCCCGGTTAGCTACGCGTATGCCTATGGGGAGAACTTCGCAACCTACGTGCTCGATGCGGTTCTCGTCATCGCGATCACCTTCCTCGGCTCGACGGTCTCGGCGGCCCTGATGCCCTGGCTCAAGGCCGATATCTACAACGCCTCCCCGATAGCCCGATATCGCGTGCTAGGCATTCCGCTCATCACGGTAGTTGCGACGGCTTTCGGTGTGTTCCTTGTCTTCTGCATCTTCCAGTGGTTCTTCAACGACCTCTACGGCGTCAACAACGGGCAGTCCCTAATCTATATGCTCATCCTGTACGCCGTCGCGCTCGGAATCTACCTCGGATTCCGTCTGCTTCGCCGCGCCCAGGGCATAGACCTCAACATGGTCTACGACGAGATCCCGGAGGACTGACGGAAGTACCATGGAAAGAAGTTTCTCCCGCTACCACCCTGACATGGAAGCGTTCCATCGCGCGATGCGGACGAAACCGTGTTTCGTGTGCGAGATCGTTGCGGGAACCAACGAGTTCCCGCAGCACTTCATCTACGAGGACGAGAAGGCAGTCGCGTTCCTCGACGCTTTTCCGAGGGCATACGGCTACACGCTCGTGGCGCCGAAGGAGCATCGGGAGCAGGTAACTGGAGACTTTACAGTAGACGAGTATCTGGAACTCCAGCGCCTCGTCTACTACGTCTCCGAAGCCGTGCGTGAGGAGGTTGGGGCCGAGCGGATGTACCTGTATACGTTCGGCTCCAACCAGGGCGGTGCTCACGTCCACTGGCATGTAGTTCCACTGCCGCCGGGTGTGCCGTATGAAGATCAGCAGGGCGCTTGGGCGAAGTGGGGCAACGGTGTGCTGGAGATACCGCA
>JACDAR010000097.1 GCA_013695335.1 Rubrobacter sp. | reverse complement strand
GTGCGGCGATAGCCCGGTTGCAGCCTTGAAAGAGCGCGCGAAGTGGTGGGGGCTCATGTTCGCAGCCCCAGCTACCTCCTGAAGCGGCAGCTTGCGGGGGAGGTTGTCGTTTATGTAATCGGTGGCCCGCTCCAGCGACCGTTTAGAGGTGCCGCCTTCGCTCCCGAGCCTTCGCCTGGAGCGGCGTCCCAGCGAAGAGTGGCTGCGCAGCAGATGCAGGGCGAGCAAGTTTGCAAGCGATTCGGCGAAGATCTCACCGCCAAAGCCGCCGCTCTCCATCTCGGAGAGAAACGACAGCCCGATGCGCTCTATCTGCGGGTCTGGGGTGCTGAAGAGCGGCACTACCTCGATCCTGTCCGGGTCGACGCCGGCCTCGTCGGCCACCCGCCTGAAGAAGCTCTCTTCGAGGAGCATGCTCATGTCTTCGGAGGCCGTTTTTGTGTGCCAGTAGCTCGGTGTGCCAGCGGGCACGATGTCGACGGCGTGTGTGGCCTCTATCCCCTCATGCGTCCGTTCGTTGCGTCGTTGCAGCATACGGTGCGGGGCGTTCAGGTGCATGGCGACCGCTGGACCCTTGAGGGGGAGGACCTCGCTCTCCCCGGGAAGGGTCCGCTGGTGCCCCACCTCGATCATGCGGAAGACCTTGAAGTTCTGGGCCTGTAATCGAGGTATCTCGCGCGCTGCCTCGCGCGTTGTAGCGTACTCACCATTCTCCGCTCTCCCGGAGCTGCTCCGCGAACGATTCGCGCCCATCGATCCCCTTCGTCCTTTATCTTGCCTTCGTCCAGCCTCGGCGCCGGTACCACCAACGTGGCACCCCGACCGTATCTGAAAGATTACGGTACGGATACTAGAGGCGAAGCAGGCGTCTACCACCCGATGCGCCAATTTTACAAGCAACATACCTGTCATCACAGGCACGCGCAAGGGTCGAGAATACCAGGGACTTCAGGGGATTCGAAAAGCGCATTGAAGTCAGTCCCCATAATGCGTTATGGGTCTCCGGGGACAGCCTGACGACGCTCGGGGATCCGTCCCCGTCGGGGACGGGTGAGCTTCCGCCACCCGACGTTTCGAGCACTCGACGAAACGTGTATGCGAGGTTGGGCTAAAGCCCTTGTACGATTGTCGGCTTCTCCCTGAAACCCTTGGTCTTGACGGCGCCTATGATAATCCCTGCCGCGAGCCACAGAAGTCCGAACAGGAATGTACCGGCGTCGAAGTTGAACCACACGTAGAAGATAATGAGGAAGCCGAGCAGCGGGAAGATCAGGTAGAAGACAAAGTCTCTCCCACTGCGTCTGCCCCTCCTTATGAAGAAGTACGCGATAACGCTCACGTTCAATGCCATGAACGCCGTGAGGGCGCCGAAGCTGACGAACTTGGCCACCGTCACGAGGTCGAAGATGAGGGCGACGGAGAGCGTCACGACCCCCACGAAAACCGTGGCGTTGAAGGGCGTGCGGTACCTCTGATGGACCCTGGACAGAAAACGCGAAGCTGGCAGCATCCCGTCGCGGCTCACAGAGTAGATGATGCGCGAGATGGCTAGCTGCGCCGCCAGGGCGTTGGCGATGCCCGCGGCGATTATGCTGACGATCAGCAGCAGGTAGTAGAGGAAAGGTCCGCCCGCTGTGCGCGCGATGTCGAAGAACGCCCCTGCGGGGTCGAGACCCTCGAAGTTCGGCTGGACGAGGGCGGCGAGGTACGTCTGCACCACGAAGATCACGCCCAGGATCAGGAGCGCAGCCACCGTTGCGTTGCCGACCGTGCGCTCAGGCCTCTCCGTCTCCTCTGCGAGCGTGCTGATCCCATCGAACCCGAGGAAACTAAGTACCGCGATGGATGTCGCGGCTCCGAGGAACCCGAGGTCCACATTACCAGGTTGGTAGAGCGGATCCAGCGACAGACCACCCGTTCCTCCACCGTCGATGAACACGTACTTGATGGCTACCGCGATGAAGGCAGCCAGGGCCACCAGCTCCAGCGCCAGAAGCACGAAGTTGGTTCGCGCCGTGACCGTGATGCCCCGCCCCGTGACGAAGGTGTTGATGACCACGAAGGTCACTATGAAGACCCAGATAGGGACCTGCGGCACCAGGGCGTTAAGCCACGTTCCCGTAAAACCGTATAGAAGCGCTGGGGCGAGCAGGTAGCCCGCCATGATCATCCAGCCTGCCAGGAAGCCGACGTGCGCGTTGAGGTCGCGCTGGACGTAGGAGTAGACGGACCCTGCGGTCGGGAACTCCTGGCTCATCCAGCGATAACTGAATGCGGTAAAGAACATGGCGGCGATCCCGATCAGGTAGACCAGCGGCACCATGCCGGAGGCGGGACCAACCACGAAACCGTAGGTGGCCACCGGGGCGATGGGTACCATGAAGACCATCCCGTACGCCAGTAGATGCTTGAAACCCAGGGCGCGGTTCAGCTCCTGCCGGTAGCCGCCCACCCCGACGGTGCCTTCTTCGCGCTTCAAAGCGAGCTTTCTCCCCCTCCGTACCGCGTAGCCGCCTTTCCCGACCAGCAGTGTACACAAAGCGAACAGATATGGGTAGCCATATTCGGGGCCGCGGAGAGGTCACGCTCCGGTACACTGGACTACAGTGCGGGAATCCCGGCCACGTTTCTTCCGGTCCCTGCGGGATCTGGGCTATGTGCGCCCTGGCCACCCTCTACCGTTGTGTAGTCCTTCATCCCACTTGCGGGCCAGAGACGGGCGAGGACTTTTGAAGAGGGCCTCGAAAACGCCGCGGAAGAAGGTCTCGGGCTCGATGCTCGAGACCTCGCGCCTGCTCGCCCCCCGATCCACCCGCGAGTACCGCAGTAGCCGCACGCTCCGCCCTACGACTGATGTGCCTGGACGGCGCTCTCCGGTAAGCCTGAAGTCGCCGCAAGACGGGCAGAGGCTTCGTACTTCGGCAAGGCCGAAACGAACATCGAATACAGGCCGCGTCTGGGTAGGTGGAGGCTCAGCTTCTCCAGCTAGAAGCCGGGTTCCCAGATGGGCTGGAGATCCAGGACAAAGCCTGGCAGTACGGGATCGCCGGAAATCCTCTCTGGCTTATCCAGGACCCTGGTCTGTTCATCGGGCCGGTAGATGTGCGCTCTGCGTTCCTCGGGGTCCAGCAGCCAGCCTAGCCGTGATCCGTTCTCGATGTATTCGCGCATCTTGGCTTCGATGGGGGCCAGCGGATCGGAAGGCGAACGCAGCTCGATCACGAAGTCCGGGCACAAGGGAAGGAATCTCTGCTTCTGTTCGGAGGTGAGGTTCGCCAGCCGTTCGCGCTTGACCCACGAGGCGTCGGGAGAGCGCATCGCGCCGTTGGGCAGGATAAAGCCGGTCGAGCTGTCGAAGGCGACGCCGGCGCCATCGCGCTCGGTCCACGCGTCGAGCCGCCCCGCTATCTTGATGTTGCGATTGCCGGTCTCTCCTCCGGTGGGCACCATTACCTCCAGCTCTCCCTCAGCGTTACGCTCGATGCGCCACTCCCGGTTTATGCGGCAGAACTCGAATAGCTGCTCATCGTCCATCTCCAGCGCCGGGCGCGTGCGTAGCACCATCGGCGGCTGCTCCGTGATGGACTTCGTCTGTGTCATGCGAACCTCCGGAATAAGGTCATTGAAGCCAGTATACCTTCGAGCGCGTGCATCCAGAACCAGCAAAACGGGGCCACCGAAGCGGCCCCGCGGAAGGGTCACGCCCCGGTACACCGGACTAAAGTGCGAGAATCCCGGCCACGCTTCTTTCGGTCCCTGCGGGATCTGGGCTATGTGCAGGTCGCCCGGTCGAAGGTCTTCTGCAACAACAACGAGGAGGAGCCGCTCTCGGGTGAGCGGCTCCTCCTGTTCTTCGCTACTCCGTCGAGGAGTTAGGGGATGTTCGTCCTGGTATCCCCCTCCCCGGCGTTGTAGTCCGTGGCGCTGTCCGTGCCGGAGCCTCCGTCGAAGCTGTCGGCTTCCGTTCCGCCTGTTAGCGTGTCGTTACCCGCGCTGCCGCGCACGATGTCCTTGCCCGTGTCCCCTCGCAGCGTGTCGTTGCCGTTGCCGCCGTCGAGGGTATCGTCGCCTGCGCCGCCGCTGATCACGCCTCCAGCGTTGCCGCCGCAGACCAGGTCGTTACCGTCGCCTGCGTTTATGGTGTCGTCGCCGTTTTGCCCGAAGATCATGTCCGTGCCAGTGCCGTTGATCGTTTCCTTCTGGTCTGTGCCTACGACGACCTTGATCTCGGTTGTATTCTTCGTCGTTCCGTCGCTCGCGGTGATGGTGATGTTGGCGCTACCGCTCTTCGTGGCAGCCGGAGTGATCGTCACCGTGCGGTTGGCCCCGCTGCCGCCGAACTTGACGTTGGCGACTGGCACGAGGGTCGTGTTCGAGGAGGAGGCGCTGAGGGTCAGGCCGCCCACCGTCGAATCCACGTCCGCGAGCGTGAGGTTCATGGCGCCGCTAACGCTCATGGTGGAGCATGATCCGCCAGCGGCTACCGCTGCCGTTGGCGCGTCGTTGACAGGGGTGACCGTGATCGTGAATGTCGCCGTCGAGGACTTGTCTTGACCGCCATCTGCAGTGCCGCCGTTATCGGTGGCTGTGACGCTGACGGTAGCGCTGCCGTAGGCGTCCTTCGCTGGCGTAAAGCTGAGCTTGCCATCAGGGGAGATCTGCGGTCCAGCACTGAACAGGGTCTGGTTGGTGGCGGTCACATCGAAAGTTAGCGATTGACCGGCCTCGTTGGCCGCGCCCTTTGAGATCCCCGTGGCCCACGCCGAGCTGTAAGCGCTCGAGTCCTCTGCGACGCTCACGTCTGCACCAGGGGTGAACGACGGAGCGTCGTTGACGGGATTGATGGAGATAGTGAAGGTCTGCGCGGTGCTAGTGTCAACTCCACCGTTGTCCGTACCGCCATCGTCCCTTGCCTTAACGCTGACTGTAGCGCTGCCGTAGGCGTCCTTCGCTGGTGTGTAGGTGAGCGTGCCGTCAGGGGCGATCTGCGGGGCGGCGCTGAACAGGGTCGGGTTGTTGTTGGTTACGTCGAAGCTCACCTGCTGGCCCGACTCGTTGGAAGGACCGGCAGAGATGTTGGTGGCCCAGTTCGAGACGCTCTGGGCGACAGCGTCCTCGTTTACCGTCTGATCCGCGCCCTTCGTGAAGCCCGGAGCGTCGTTGACCGGGTTTATGGATATAGAGACCGTTGCGGTGTCGTTATATTTCTGGCCGTCCGTGACCTTGTAGGTAAACGAATCCGAACCGTAGTAGTTGGCGTTCGGCGTGTAGGTAACGCTCGCGCACCGCTCATCAAGCGTCGTGGGTTGCGGACAATCCACCGAGGTTATTGCACCGAGTGTCCCGTTATTGGGAGCGACGGCCTCGAAACTAAGGTTCTCCCTGTCGGCGTCGGTCGCGCGCAGGATGACGTTTACTGCTTTATCTTCGTCCGTGGTGGCCGTCTGGTCTGTGGCGAGTGGCGCGGTGTTCGCCTCCCGCGCAGGGCCGAACTCGGAGGTGTCGTCAGTCCCCTCGTTCGTCGCCGTGGCGGTGTAGGTGGCGTTTGTGTCGCCGTTCGCGTCTGTCACGCTGAAGGTTGCCTCGCCGTTGGCGCCGGTTGGGACGTGGATCCGATTGACGAGAGTCTCACCCTCGCCATACCCCGATGGGTCTGGGCCGGTGGCCGCGCTGTTGCGGAAGACCTCGACGACGAAGGACTTGTGCGGGGTGGAGTCGAGCTTGCCTTTGACGGTGACCGCGCCACCCGCGCTCGTTGCGCTCTCGATGATTGGGAAGTTCTGGCGGTTGTTGGGACCGGAGTCGGGGTCGTCGTTGTCGTTAGGGGTGACGCCGTCGCTGTCGATCTCTACGAGATCTATACCGAGGTTTGAGTTGGCAAAGATGGAGTTATTGAGGATGGAGTTGCCGCTCGCGTCATTGAGGACGACGATACCGAATCTGTCGTTGCCTGAGATGATGTTGCGTGCCCCAGCTTCCGTGCCGCCCACCATGTTGTTCTTCGACTGGTGAATCTGTATGCCGTCCTGGGAGTTGCCCAGGTCCTTGGTTCCTGTGGCCTCCGTGCCTATGTAGTTACCCAAAACCTCGTTGCTGTTAGCGTCAACTCCGTTGATATACACGCCGTGTTGGCCGTTGCCTGAGATGATGTTGCGCGCCCCGGGCTCCGTGCCTCCAACCGTATTGTCCGGTGTCTCAATATCCACACCATCATAGGTGTTTCCCAGGTCTTTGGTTCCCGTAGCGTCCGTGCCTATGTAGTTGCCCAAAACCTCGTTGCCGGTTGCGCCCGCCTCGACGATGTAGATGCCGTGTATGTTGTTGCCAGAGATGACGTTGCGCGCAGCAGGTTCCGTGCCTCCAACCGTGTTGCCCGGTGCGTTTTCAACCTGCACACCGACGTTGGAGTTGCCCAGGTCTTTGGTTCCCGTGTCGTCTGTGCCCAGGTAGTTGCCTTCTACCGCGTTGCCGGTTGCGCCTGCTCCTTTGATATAGACGCCGATCCTGAAGTTGTTGATCACCAGCCCCTTCACCGTGGTGTCCTTCGAGGAGATGACCAGCCCGTCGAACCCTGCGCCGCTACCGTGCAAAACTACCTTAAGCGCCGCGTCGTTGCCCGTGGCGAGGGTGTTGGCCGAAGCTCCCGGCTGGGTGTAGCCGTCTATGGTCACGGGATCGGTGATGGTCGGCAGTTGGGAGTTCGGTGTGATGGTGTGAGGGCCATCGCCTGGGATATTGAAGGTAATAGCGTCAGCCCCCGGACTTGCGTTGGCGGCGGTGATCGCAGCCCGCAGCGTTCCTTCTTCAACCGAGTCCCCGGTGCTTGTAACAGTGAAGACCTTGACCTCGAATGCCCCTATGTCGCACCCTGCGCCCTGCGGACGGCTCACGCCGCGCTGGTCTGTGGCGGGGCAGTTATCATCCACCACCGCGTCTATGGCGGCGCTATCGGACATGAGCGCGATGGTTTGGGTTGGTCCTCCGTTGTCCTTGAGACCGTCATCCAGGCCATCATCGGCGTTGCTCTTGGAAGCGGAGGAGAACTGGCAGGTTGTGCCGTCGTCGAGGTTGCCGCCTCCGTCGGTAATGCTCCCGGAGCAGTTGGGTCCCGTGCTGTTTGCAACGATCGTGTTGTTAAACGTCGCCGTGCCCTTGTAGTTGAGGATACCGCCGCCGGCGTTTTGGGCGCTATTTTGGGAGAAGGTGGAGTTGCTCATCGTTAGCGTGCCCTGAAAGTTGTCGATGCCGCCGCCGCTTTGGGAGGCGCTATTGTTGGAGAAGGTGGAGTTGGTTACCTCTAGCGTGCCACCTTCGCGGTTGTCGATGCCGCCGCCGTTGCCGCTGGTGTGGCCTTTGGCCACCGTCAGGTTCTTCAGGTCCAATCGTGCGCCGGAACCTACCTGAAGCACTCGAACGGCATTGTTGCCGCTGACGGTGATCTGGTTCTGCCCCCCATCTATGCTCAGGCCGTCCCCGTCGGTGATGGAAGGCAGCGTGGAGCCCAGCGTGATAGTCGCCGAAGATCCGAGGTTGAAGGTGATGGTGTCAGCCCCGCTGCCCGTGGCGCAATCCCTGCTGGTAGCGCTGTCGGAGTTGGCGTTGTTTATGGCTTCCCTGAGCGTACATTTGCCGTCAGCCGTGGTGTTGTCCAGGGCGCTGTTCACGGTGATGTCGGTGGTGCTACTCTGTGCCTGGGCCGGAAGTGCCGTCCCCATCACCAGCAGCAGCAAACTCGCCACCAGCGCGAGCGCCATCAGCGCTTTCTTCACCACGCCTGAGCGTTCGTCCTCTCCTACCAGATACGCATACATGCCCATCTCTCTCCTATCCTCGCTTTCATCTAGCCCGCCGTCCTCGCCTTACTCTCTTCCGGCTTGCATGATCTCTTGATCCCCAAGATCGGCGTAGCCTGTCAGCAGGAATTATCCGGGAGCGGGGGGCGGAGTGACTAACAGAATCTTGCTGTTCGTTTGCAGAATCTTGCTCTTTTTCGAGAATATTCATGCAAATGAGGGCGCTAGCGCGTATCGCTAGCGCTTATCTTCCCGGCGCAGGACTCTCGGGGAGACGCCCAGCACGCGCCTTACGTGGGAGGAGAGGTGACTGTGGTTGGCGAAGCCAACGGCCCTGGCGACCTCGGCGAGGGTGAGATCGGTTCGGCGAGGAGCGCCTTCGCCCGCTCGACGCGCCTTTGGACGACGTACTGGTGCGGCGATAGGCCGGTCTCGGCCTTGAACGAGCGGGCGAAGTGGTGCGGGCTCATGCGCGCCGCCCCCGCTATCTCCCTCAGCGTCAGCTTGCGGGGGAGGTTGTCGTTTATGTAATCGGTGGCCTGAGAGAGAGCGCGCCTGGAGAAGCCCTCTTCGCGCCCGATCCTTCGCCTGGAGCGGCGTCCCAGCGAGGAGTGGCTCCTGAGCAGATGCAGCGCCAGCAGGTTGGCCAGCGACTCGGTGAAGAGCTCGCCGTCCAAGCCCCCCGCCTCCATCTCCGAAAGGAACGACCTTCCGATGCGCTCTATCTGCTGGTCGGGGGAGCTGAAGAGCGGCACGACCTCGATCCCGTCGGGGTCGGCGCCCGCCTCTTCGGCCATCCGCTGGATGAAGCGGTCATCGAGGAGCATGCTCATGTCCTCCGAGGCCGCGTCCGTACGCCATCACGCCGGCGTGTGCGCCGGCGTGATGGCGGCGTCGTTCGTAGCAACAGGCCCCTCGCTATTGAGTCCGTCCTGGCGCTGCACCAGGCGGTGCGGGGCGCTCAGGTGCAGGTTGACCACGGGTCCCTTGAAGGGCAAGGTCTCGATCTCGCCGGGGAGGAATTGATGGTACGCTACCTCGATCGCACCGAATACCTTGAGCTCCCGAGCCCGCAGCTTCGGCGTTTTGGGTATTCCCTCGCGCAAGCCAGCCCGCGCATCGTCCACCGCTCCCCCGGAGCGATCCCGCGAACGATTAGCGTCATTCAACCCTTTTATCCTTTCGTCGACCTTGCTCGTACCTCTTGCCGAAGACGAGGAAGCGTCGCTCGCGCGATCCCGATGGCGACAGCATAACCCGCGGGCGAGGACGGCGCATCCGCCCAATGAGCTAGTCTTGGAACTTCCTTTTCGATTGGAGAACGGGCTTCCCTGGAGAGACCGCGGTCGACCAATGCGCTCTATCCGCGAGTCACAGGCGCTCAGGCGCGGGTTGTCCAGGCGTCCATTGATTTTGTTTATATTTTCTTGACAAACTTCGTATATTTCCTTAACCTACTCCGGCGGCTGGAAAATACCGGCCTGTAAACCAGACGATGGAGAGGAGGCGCCACATGATCGCAGCTAATGGGATACAACCCAACGCGGCCCCGGCATTTGCGGGCCACTACTGGCTGCGGCCAGGCGTTCTCGATGCCCATCGGCGCGGCCGGTACTGCGGGATGCTACGTCCCGTGAGTCGAATGGCCATCCTGTTGCGGAACTGGTAGACAGCCGGTTCGCGACATCGGGTTCCGGCAACCGCCGGGCCTGTTTCCACTGTTCGGGGACGTAGCTCAGGGGTAGAGCGCCGCCTTGTCAGGGTGGAAGGCGACGGTTCGAGTCCGTTCGTCCCCGCAGGAACGGCAAGCATCCATGTAACCACGAAGGAAGAGAGGTGAGGCAAGATGAAGCTGGCTGAAGCCCTGGCGAACAGGGCGGACTTGCAGAAGAGGCTGGAGCAGATGCGAGGGCGGCTCGCGCAGAGCGCGCTGGTGCAGGAGAACGAGAGTCCTCCGGAGGACCCGCGGGAGCTTCTTCTGGAGATGGATCGGCTGCTGACGGAGTTGGAAGGATACGTAGAGCGGATCAACCGCACCAACCTGGGCGCGACCCTGGAGGACGGGACGACGCTCACGGCGGCGCTCGCCAGGCGGGACGTTCTCGGGCTGCGGTACGGGTTGCTGCGGAGCCTGGTGGACACGGCTTCCAACAGGATGCCGCGCTACGGGCGGGCGGAGATCCGGACCCTCGCGACCGTCGAGGTCGGGCCGCTGAGGCGCCAGATGGACGAGGTGGCGAAGGAGAGGCGGGATCTCGACACAAAGATCCAGGCCGCCAACTGGACCACAGAGTTGATGGAGTAGACGAAGGATAAGGAGCACGACGAGCAGGTAGCCCGCGTTTCAGGGGTTGGTAGCGAGCGCAACCGCACATGGTGCACACCGTGACAACGGTTCTGACGTGTTGGGGCGGCATGGTAGGGTTCGATTCCCGTTCTCATCGTTAGCCCAGCATCGTCACACGGGCACCGGGTACGATTCATCGTAACCACCGGGCGTTGGACCATCTCCGAGTGGGTGAGGGGAGGGAGAGGGTCTCCCTCGATGGGACAGGGGCAGGTCGTGCTCCCCGGAAGGAGAGAACAATGATAACGGGAACTGACCTGATCGAACACGGCTGGCCTCAGGGTAAGGCCATTGGTCTGGCCCTGAAGGCGGCTACGCAACTGCGCGACAGGGGCATGGACGAAGATGAGATCCTGCGCCAGCTCGAAAAGGCGCGCATCACGCCCGCCCCGGAAGTAGACGAAACCCTCGCCCCGCTCGCCCGCGAGTGGGAGAGCATCCGGGCCGCCGAAGCCGTACCAGCCGACGAGCTGCGTGACGAGGCCATCCCCTACGAAGTGTGGGGCTCCGGCCTCATCGAGCAGAACACCACGGCCCAGATGGAGGGCGCTATGCGCCTCCCCGTCTCCGTCGGCGGCGCTCTCATGCCAGACGCCCACCTCGGCTACGGTCTCCCCGTAGGCGGCGTCCTCGCCACCGAAGGCGCGGTGACACCGTGGGCCGTGGGCGTGGACATAGCATGCAGAATGCGACTTTCGGTATTTGAAGTGTCGGCTGACCTTCTCGATGGGCGGAGGGATGACCTCGCTGACGTGCTGCTGCGGAACACGAACTTCGGGGCTGGCTCCAAGTACAAGGAAGGACGCCGTCCGGAGCACGAAGTCCTCGACGACCCCGCATGGGGAGCCACATCTTTCGTGAAAGGACTCAAGGACACGGGCCGCGCCCAGCTCGGCACCTCGGGATCGGGCAACCACTTTGTGGAGTGGGGCGTCTTCGAAGCGCTCGAGTCCGAGGCGGACGAAGAGTTCGCCTTCGAGCCGGGACGCAAGTATCTCGCGCTGCTCTCACACTCGGGGAGCCGGGGCGTTGGGTTCAAGATCGCCAACCGCTACTCCAAAATAGCCAAGCAGAAGCATCCGAAGCTACACAAGAGCGTCGCTGACCTAGCGTGGCTCGACCTGACGAGCGAAGAGGGTGAGGAATACTGGATCTCCATGAACCTCGCAGGACGATTCGCCTCGGCCAACCACGCCGTGATCCACGACAAGGTTGCGAAGGCCCTCGGAGAGGAGGTTCTGGCGAAGGTGGAGAACCATCATAATTTCTGCTGGCGAGAAAAGTGGAACGACCAAGAGACGCTGGTCCACCGTAAAGGCGCGACCCCGGCTGGTCCGGGTGTGATGGGTGTGATCCCTGGTTCGATGGGGGATCCCGGCTACGTCGTGCGCGGACGGGGCAACGAGGACTCCATCAACTCCGCATCCCACGGCGCTGGCAGGCTCATGAGCCGTACCAGGGCATTTCAGAGCATCCCCGAGGAACGCTGGAGGAGCTACCTCGCTGATAAAGGCGTCACGCTCATCGGCGGCTCCGTGGACGAAGCGCCCCAGGCGTACAAGGACATCGGGACCGTCGTCGGTTTACAGGGGGAACTCGTGGACCTCGTAGGCAGGTTCACGCCGAAGATAGTCCGTATGGACAGCGGCGGCAAGCCCCGCAGGAGAAAGAAGAACCGCTAGGCCGGGAGCGGCGTCGGAAACCAGAATCGGCGCCGCTTTCGTCGTGGAAACAGATGAAATCTTGTTGTATGGTGACCCGCTGATAGCGGGGGGCTCCCGGCAGGGGGCTGAGATAGCGCTGGGACCGCGCTGACCCGAGGAACCTGATCCGGATAATGTCGGCGGAGGGAGATCATGCAGTTTTCCGCGCAGCTACGCCAGAATGCCGACCCCATCTTCGAGCGGATTTTCGATCACCCGTTCGTGCGGGGCATCGCCGAAAGAGCCTGAAGGGCGAGCAACTCGCCCACTACGTGCGCCAGGACTTTCAGTACCGTACCGTCTTCTGCCAGATCTACGGCCTCGCCATCTCCAAGTGCGACCGCCGCGACGACATAGCCTTCTTCAACGAGCAGATCGGCTTTATCCTCGCCAGTGAGACCCACCCCCACCATAACTTCGCCAGGGTCTCAGGATATTCGATGGTGGAACTGGAACGCACGCAGTTCCTCGCCCCGACCGCCCGCAACTACATGCGCCACATGTTCCACGCAGCCCACTCAGGGACGCTTGCGGAGTTGATGGCGGCCCTGTATCCGTGCCCATTGACGTACTGGGAGATCGGGCTCCGTCTCAAGGACGAAGTAAAGCCAGACGACTCGCATCTTTTCAAACAGTGGATCGACTTCTATGCGGACCCGGCGGTCGCGGACATAAACCACAGGTACGCCGACCTCATAGACTGCCTCGCCGAACGCGCAGGCAAGGACGAGCTTCTTCGTATGGAGGACCACTTCATGACGAGCTGTCAGGTGGAGCACATGTTCTGGAGCATGGCCTACTCCCTGGAAGACTGGCCAGTCTAGCAACGTACTCCGAGAGTTGGATCTCCGATTTTTCCTGTGCGTTTTCAGGTCGCGGTGTGTGCTGAAACCTGTTAATTTGGGATCTCAACGTCCGTAGCATGGGAGGACACTTTGATCAGAGAGACTAGCCGCCGGACGCGGGATGCTTTTGACGAAGCGGGGGAACAGGCCAGGGATCAGGTCGAGCAGTTCCGGGTAGACCCTCGGGATTTCCTCTCGGCCCGCGAGCGTGGCGGCTCCGCCGGGACACGCATAGAACAGCGCACAGCCTCGCTGGGTGACGCGGCGGAGATCCTGAACCGCAGCTTCCCTGAAACGGGAGAGTCGGGACGGTTTATCAACGCCATCTCGCCGGTCGTGATCCCGAACCGCCAGTCCCTGTTCTGGCGCCTGATGCCGATAGGGATGATGGTGGTGTTCGCCCTGCTCGGCGTGCTCGTGACGCTCGTCGTAGCCGCCCTCGGCGGCGGTATCGTCCTGGCGATCTTCGGTCCCCATCTGTGGGTGCTGCTCATCCTGCTGGCTCTCTTCGGATGGTGGCGCCAGAGCGTGGTGATGGTCCCTGATGGTTGCAAGGCGGTGATCACACGCTTCGGCAAGCTGGAAGAGGTAGTGGACGCGGGGCGCAAGCTCCTCTTCAACCCGTGGAAGCAGGTCAGCTATCTGGTCAACACCGCCCGCGAGTACCCGTACAACGCGCCGGTGCGCGAGGCCCCGACCGCGAGCCGGGTGAACGCGAGCGTTGACCTTTTCCTGCAGTTCCGCATCGAGGAGCCAGCCGAGTTCATCTTCACCGTCGGCGGGGTCAAGGGCTTCTCGGACAAGCTGGAGAACGCGATCAGCGAGGTCACGCGGGCCCTGATCTACGAGCAGCGCGCCGAGGATATCTACGACCTCGTCGGCGAGAGCACCCAGAAGTTCATCGACTCCCTGAACGAGCAATTCCTCCCTGCCGTCCGCTTCACCAACGCCAACATCACCCACGCCGAGCCAGCCAGCCAGGAGTACAGGATGGACCTCGCCGCACCCGAGATGGTGCGGGTGGCGAAGGAGGCGTACACCTACGAGTACGAGCTTCAGCTCCGCAAGGAGCAGGATGAGGGAGATCTCAACAAAGAACTGGCTTCCCTGCGGGAGACGCTCTCCGCGATACAGGCGGAGATCGCCAGCTACCAGGCCCGTATAGACACGGCCCGCGAGCAGGAGACCAACCGCGCCAACGCCCGCGCCCGCGAGCGGATGGTCGAGGCCGAGAGCGAGGCAAACGCGAATGCGGCGCTGCTCGAAGCCCAGGCTCTGGATATCCGGGCGGTGAGCGGGGCTGCGGCGCCGGAGATACTTGAATACCGCTTCCAGCAGGACGTTCTGGAGCGGCTGGAGGCGGTGGCCGAGCGGCTGCCGCAGGTGGTCCAGATAGGCTCGAAGGACGGGCAGGAGTCGGTCGATTTCCTCGCCATCGCGCGGCGCATGATCGGGACCGGCGACGAGCCGCTGTTCTCACCGGCTGATATGCAGGCGATCCGGGACCGCCTGGAGGAGATAAAGGTCCGCATCCGCGAGCGCGAGCGAGAGATAGAGGGCCTCAAGGCCGAGACGAAGGCCGAGCCCGAGGTAGATACGCCTGAACTGGTCGCCGAGGACGCGACCGCAGATAGGGTCGAGGAGATCCGTCAGTCCGTCACGGACGAGGCTGTGAAACGCCGGGTGGAGCAACTCGGCCACGATGGTGACGGCGGAGAGGAGACACCATGACGGTCGCCCAGGGCGCGCAGTTCTCGAAGATCACCGAGGTCGTGACCGGCTGGTCCGGCGTGCGGCGTTTCCTGCGCGGCGGTGACGCGGGGCAGATCGTACCCGTCGTCATCCCGAAGGACCGCCGCCGCTACGGCTGGCTGTTCCTGCTCGGCCTCGCCGTCTACCTACTCGGCGTCGCCATATTCTCAGGGAGCGTGGCGGTCGGGATTCTGGTCGGCCTCGTGGCGTTCCTGTTCCTCGCGCTCGCCCTGCTGTGGTTGTGGCGGGGCGCGATCATCGAGATCGAACAGGGAACCACGGGCGTCCTCTCCCGATACGGAAGGGTCACGGGAACGCTCTCACCGGGACGTCACTACCTGTGGTGGCCGTGGGAGAAGGTCGAGTACGTGGTGGATACGGCGACCGAGATCCCATATCTGGCCCCCGTCGCCGTCTGCCCTACCCGGGAGAACGTGCCGCTGAAGGCCATAGAGTTCTTCCTGAAATTTCGCATCACCGACCCCGTGGCCTTCGTGCGGACCATCGGGGCTTCGAACTTCGACCTCGTGCTTTCGAGCGCGGTGCAGGACGCCATCAGGCAGCGCAGCCGACAGGTGAGTACGGAGAAAGCATACGACCTGCGCGGCTCGGACGTGGGGGACATGCAGAATTACCTGAACCGCCAGCTCGCGGGCTACGGGGTGCGCATCCTGGGGGCGAACATCCCGGACGTGCAGCTTCCGGACCAGTACCAGCAGCACCTGGCGACCCGCGAGCGCGTCGCCAAGGAGCTGGCCGCCTACGAACGCGAGTGGGAGCTCACCCGCAAGCGCCGCATAGACACGCTCCTGATGGAGATAGAGCGATCCAAGAAAAATCGGGACGCACGCCTGATCGAGGTGAACGAAGCCCGCAACCGCGCCCGCCAGGACGTGGCCCGCATGCTGGAGGAAAAAGAGACAGAGGCCCAACGGGTCCGCCTGGACATCGAGACCCGCGGACGCGCCGCGCTCACCGAGGCGGAGAACGAGGCGACAGCCCTGCGTCACCTGGGACAGGCCCACAGGGACAACCGGGCCGTCGTGCAGTACGAGCTCGCCCGCCGCCGCGTCGAGGTCGGCGCGCGCCTGATGCGCCACGCCCCACGCCCGCTCCTGGTGCAGGGAGAAGGCGGCGAGTCCTCCGGGCTCTCCACCCTCCTCCTCGCCAGGATGCTGCCGACCCTCACCCAGAACGGCCCGGCGAACCCGCAAGGCGCCCGCGACGCGCTGGGCGAAGCCGCGAGGGGCTTCACGGAGAACGGAGAGTAGGATGAGCCGTATAATTTCGTAACCTACGAGAGAAACAGAGGAACTGGCCCCGCAGATACAGGAAGCTATCAACCGCTATTGCGTGCCGGGCATGGCCGTGGAAGCCTTTGAAGAATGCGATGCACTGTCCGCACCCGCGAGAATAGGATCGTGTTCCGGAGCTTTGATAGTTTCACCGAACTATCGGATGCGCACAGGGAAGGAGCATCGCCATGACCGATGCCACGCAGGGGGTCCGCGGCACCCAGGGGGCGGGCGGAACTCTGCTCGTGGGCCGGGCTGCGGTGATAACGGGAGCGTCGTCGGGCATCGGGAGGGCTACCGCCCTGGCGCTCGCTGGTGCTGGCGTCCGTGTCGGCCTCGCCGCCCGCAGGGCTGAGCGTCTTGAAGAGCTCGAGAAGGAGATTGGCCGGGCCGGTGGAGAGGCAATCACCATACCCACAGACGTGACTGACTACGGGCAGGCTGAGGCGATGATCCGCCACGCCGAGGGGACATTTGGCGGAGTGGATGTGCTCGTAAACGTCGCCGGCGTCATGCTGCCCGCACCGATAGCCAAGGCCGACCCGGCTGACTGGCGTAGGATGGTGGACGTGAACCTTGTCGGCGTGCTACACGCCACCCGGGCCGTCCTCCCAGGCATGCTCCAGCGGGGTGGCGGACACATCGTCAACGTCTCCTCGACTTCGGGCCGTACCCATCAGCCCCTGTTCTCGGTCTACGCGGCGACCAAGCACGGACTCGGTGCCTTCACCAATATTCTACGCAAAGAGGTACATCCCAACCGTGTCCGCGTCACGCTCTTCGAGCCGGGACCGACCGAGTCCGAGCTCGGTTCTCATGTGGACCCCGAGATTATGGAGTCTCTACGGGACTCCATGAGCAGCGTGGAATTCCTCAAGGCGGAGGACGTGGCCCAGGGCATCCTCTGGACGCTCGCCCAGCCCGACCGCATAAACGTCAACGAAGTTCTATTCCGCCCTACCGACCAGCGGGACTGGTGATCGGCTCCGGCAAGTTCTTGCGCGGCGCAGGATGGGAGATCCACGCTTGGCGGGACGGTTATCTCTAATGATCCGTCCGCGCGGCCGAGCCGCGCACGACGAGCCTGGTTGGCAGCAAGACCTGTGTCTCTGGCGGCTCTTCTTCGCGGAGCTGGGCTATTAGCATCCGTCCGGCCCGCAGGCCCTTCTCGACGTGCGGCTGGTGGATGGTAGTGAGGGGCGGGTTGGCGCGGGCGGCCTCGGGAACGTCGTCGAAGCCGACAACCGAGATGTCTTCGGGGATGGAGAGGCCAGCTTTCTTCACCGCTTCCATGAAGCCGAACGCGAGCTGGTCGCTGGTCGCGATGATGGCTGTCGGACGTGGGGCAAGCGCGAGCAGGGCTTCGGCGGCTTCTGCGGCCATACCTGGAACGTTCTCCGCGCACTCGTAGACTGGCACGTCGGCCCAGGAGATCCCTGCCGCCTCCAAGGCCGATTCGTAGCCCCTGAGCCTTGCGCGGCTCGGCAGGTAGGTGGCGGCGTGTTGCTTGTCAATATCGGCAAAACCGCTTTTTGAGTCTTTGTCGAGATCGAAGGAGACGACGCCGAAACTCCTGTGGCCGAGGCTGGTGAGATGTTCGGCGGCGAGCCTGGCGGCGGCCTCGTCGTCTATCCCGATGGAAGGGACGCCTTCTATCGGGGGCTGATCCACGAGCACGGCGGGCATCTGCCTGCGGAGCGTGGCCTCGACGAGGGGATCGTCTTCAGCCATGCAGAAGATCACGAACCCATCCACCGCCGCGCTCATAAGGATCTCAGGATCCCGTTGCCCGAGCGAACCTCCGGGGATGAGCAATAGCCCCAGGCCAGCTTCCTCCGTCGCCACCGAGACCCCCTCGAAGAACATCACCGCTGCGGGATCTGCGAACGCGTACGAGAGGCGATCCGTGTACAAGGCTCCTATCGCCCCCGTGCGCTGCTTCCTCAACCCGCGCGCCGTGGGATCGGGACCAGCATACCCCAGCCGTCGAGCTGCCTCGAATACTCTCACTCTGAGTTCCTCGGAAAGTTGATCCGGGCGGTTATACGCATTCGATACCGTTGCCCGCGAAACCCCGACCTCCGCAGCCACCTCCTTCAACGTCGCCCGGCGCCCGGAAACCCTCGAAGTTTGCCGGGCTTTCGACGATTCGGGGTTGATATCCATACCCACTATGATATCTTTACTTAAACGATTTAGTAAAACGGTTTAGAAGAGGCAGTAATGATCGGGTACATGAGCGTTTACGAGCAGGTCGAGGCGGATTTCGAGCGTGCCTGGTGGAGGGCGTTGTTCGGGCGGCTGGTGGCCTGGGTACGTGGGGATGCGGATCGTTTGCGCGCTTTCCACGAGGTCAGGAAGGCGCGGCGGGCGGACAATCGGGTCCATCTGGGCCGGAGGGTCGTCGAGGTTTCGAGGATAGATGGTAGTGTGGGGCGATGGCGGGATTTCGACAGGAGTTTCATGCCGGTGAAGTCGAGCGCGGGCGCGAGGTGGAAGCGGGTTGCGCTTGCGTTCCACAAAGGCGTGGAGTTGCCCCCTGTGACTTTGAGCAAGATCGGGGATTCCTACTTCGTCGAGGATGGTAACCACCGCGTGAGCGTGGCCCGCTATCAGGGCGTCGAGATGATAGACGCCGACGTTACCGAGTTCCGTCCGCTGCTCGCGGCGCCGGAGGTCAGCAAGGTCGCGGAGGGCGTCTGCGATCTCGGCTGTGAGCAAGGAAGGAGACTGGTGCCGGGATGTTCGCTTGGCGTGATCTGCGGGTAGCGCGTTACGCGGTGATCGCCGTTTTCTTCCTGAACGGGTTCATGCTGTCGAACTGGTTCGTGCGGATACCGGCGGCGCAGGAGAAGCTCGGCCTGACCGAGGGAACCCTGAGCATCGCGCTACTCGGCACGGCCATCGGCGCGCTCGCATCAATGTCGGTGGCCGGGTGGCTCGTGACGCGCCTGGGCAGCAGGCCGGTAGTGGTCGTATGCGCTGTGCTTCTGTGCCTGGCGCTCACGCCGCTTGCCCTGGCTCCGAGCCTCCCTTTGCTTGTCGTGGCGATGGTCTTTCTCGGAGCTTCGAACGGAACGCTTGACGTGTCGATGAACTCCCAGGCGGTTGTGGTAGAGGAGGGATACGGGCGACCGATCATGTCTTCATTCCACGCCGCCTTCAGCCTCGGAGGTCTTGCTGGAGCTGTCGGTGGCGGCCTGATCGCAGCCCGCGGCATCGGCATCGAACCCCATCTACTCGGCGTGAGCGTCGCGGGTCTCGCCGCCGCGCTGGTCGTTACCCGGGCGCTTCTGCCAGCGGATGCAGACAGGGGAGGCGAGGCGGAGCCAGCCTTCGTCCGCCCGACGCGTGCCCTGGCCGCCCTCGGCATCATCTCCTTCTGCGTTCTGCTCGGCGAGGGCGCGATGTCCGACTGGAGCGCGGTATATCTGAACGACACCCTCGGAACCGGCCCTGGGTTTGCCGCCGCGGGTTTCGCCGCGTTCTCGCTAGCGATGGCGGCGGGCAGGCTCTCTGGCGACGTGCTCCTCTCCCGCTTCGGCGCAACGACCGTCGTGCGCTTCTGTGGCGTCCTCGCCGCCGTGGGGCTCGGTACTTCGCTGCTCGCGGCGCAGCCGATTCTCTCCCTCGTCGGTTTCGCGTGCGCGGGAGCCGGGTTCTCCGTAGTATTCCCCGCCGCCCTCAGCGCAGCCGGTCGCTCGCAGGAGATGCCCACCGGCCCCGCGCTTGCGGCGGTCTCCACCACTGGGTACTTCGGGTTCCTCGTCGGCCCACCGACCATCGGATTCGTTGCCGAAGGCGTCGGACTCGGCGCTGGCCTCTTCGTGGTTGTAGGGCTCAGCGCGGGCATCGCGCTCCTGGCCGGGGCGGTTCGGGACGCGGGTGCGAAAGGTTAGAAGCCATACCGGACGTTCGGGAATTTCTGTTCGTGATGGCGAAAATATTGCCGCGGGGACTGGTTCTTCCGGGCTGCATAGCCGTTCGCGGTGGTAGACTCGCCCGCCGGATAAGCGGCACGCAAAGGCTGGGCTGTATGTTCTCGGGTGGTCGTTCCATAGTTGGTAAGGGGGCGCTCCGGGCGCGGGAGATGGCCGGCGCCGTGCCGCCCACGGGCCTCGTCGTGCTCCCCATTTTCTCCGTGCAGCTCGGGGCGGCCATCGCGAAGGGGCTGTTCGACTCTCTCGGGCCGGGCGGAACCGTTTTCCTGCGCATCGCTTTCGCAGCCCTCGCGGTGCTCGTGCTTTGGCGGCCAGGATTACGCGGGTACGCCGGACGGGAGTACCTCCTCGCGGCACTCTTCGGCCTGACGCTGGCTGGGATGAACCTCTCCATCTACATGGCCTTCGACCGCATACCGCTCGGGATAGCCGTGACGCTGGAGTTCATCGGGCCGTTGACCGTCTCGGTCGCTGGCTCCCGGCGAATCCTCGACCTGCTCTGGGTCGTGCTGGCAGCGGCCGGGATTCTGTTGCTCGCGCCCCTCGGCGTTTTGGGTGACACGAACCTGGACCCCGTTGGCGTGGGGTTCGCGCTCGTGGCCGGCTCCCTCTGGGCCTGCTACATTCTCCTCAGCACCAGGACGGGCCGCGCGTTTCCGGGCATGGCGGGGCTCGCGATCGCGCTGTTCGTAGGGACGGTCGCATTGCTGCCCGTCGGCGTGGTGAGCGCCGGGGCGGCGATGCTCGACCCGGGCCTGCTCCTCGCCGGCCTCGCGGTCGCGCTCCTCTCCTCGGTCGTCCCCTACTCGCTGGAGCTCGAAGCGTTGCGGAGGCTGCCTGCCCGCGTCTTCGGGGTGCTCATGAGCCTGGAACCAGCGGTCGCAGCCCTGGTCGGTTTCCTGGTACTCGGTGAACAACTCGGTCCCCGCGCCCTCTCGGCAATGGCGCTGGTGACGCTCGCCGCCGCCGGAGCGTCGCGGTTCGCCGGTAGTAGATAGACCTGGAAAATCGGCTACCTCGCGACCCTCCACAACTTCACGTCGGGGGAGCCGCCAAATGGCTGGTACACGAAGTTCTTGATGAACGGTTCTATGAGGCGGACCTCACCCTCGAAGTACATGGGGGCGCGGCCTGCGTCTTCTTCGATCAGGAGCCGCTCCACTTCGAGTAGCATGTCCATGCGCTTGGGGAAATCTGTCTCTTTCCGCGCCTGATCTATCTGAACACTGAAAAGGCTATTTCTGCCACTCGCGGGAGACTACTACCTCGACCTCGACAGGAACTTTCGCCAGCAGATCTTCCCCGGCCCGCGTCATGGCTGTCTTCGTCTTCTCAGAGATTTCATCGGCGAGATCTTCGCGGCACTCGACGACAAACTCGTCGTGGATGGAGTTTATGAGCCTGGCGTCATGCCCGTCGAGCGCGTCGCTGACGTAGCCGAGCGCGAGCTTGGCGATGTCGGCGCTCGCGCCCTGTATCGGGTAGTTCATAGCCTCACGCCGCATGGCGCCGCGGTCGTCTGAGACGGGATCGTTCCCGAACTTGCGGATGCGGCCAGATAGCGTACGCAAGGTGCGGTCGCGTGTCGCCCGGTTCGCTGTTCTTTGCAGGAACCGCTGCACCATCGGGTAGTTGGCGAAGTACTCGTCTATGAGCTGGCGTCCCCTGTCCTCGTCCGTGCCGAGCTGGGCTGAGAGGCTCTTCGCGCCCCTGCCGTACATCAGGCCAAAGTTTATGCGTTTGGCGTCGGAGCGCTGGTCCTTTGTGACCGCCTCCATCGGGACACCGTACATCGAGGCAGCCGTGAGACGATGCAGATCTTCGCCCCGCTGGAAAGCCTCGACGAATGCTGGATCTTCTGAGACCTCGGCCAGGATACGCAACTCTATCTGGGAGTAGTCTGCGATGACCAGCACGTTGCCTTCTTCCGCCACGAAGCAGCGCCTGAACTCGTCTTCGTGCGGGATCTGCTGGATATTCGGGTTCGTGCACGCTAGCCGTCCAGTCGGAACCCTGCATTGCAAGAAGTTCGCGTGTATGCGCCCTGTCTTCGGGTGGATGAACTTCGGATACGTCTCCAGATACGTTCCGAGTTTTTTCTGCAATTCGCGGTACTTGAGGAGCGCCTCAGCCGCCGGGTGGTCCACCTTCAGAAGCGTCCACACCTTCGTGTCCGTGAGTTCGATCCCCAGAGAACGGAATGCGTCGGTGATCTGCTTTGGGCTGTTCAGGTTCAGCCGCGGTCCGAGCCCCTCAAGCGGCAGCACGCCGTCAGGCTGCGGGAAGAACGACTCGAGATGCTCCGCCGCCCGGTCCCGGCGCTCGCGCACGGTCTTTTCGAGTTCCTTCCACCGCGCCACGTCCAGCTTCACGCCAGCGAGCTCCATCTCCGAGAGCGCCCCTACCGCCCCGAATTCGATCCCCGCGACGCGTACGAGTTCGTCTTTCTCCAGTTCCTCTTGGAGTCGATCCCGAAGCGGGAGCAGGATGGCAGCGTCCCTGGCGGCGTATTCCAGTTGCGCCTCAGAGAGGTCGCCTGACCAGTCATCCTTCCTTATCGACTTGTCCACCTGTTCGTCCAGGTAGCGTTCCGCTATCGCTTCGAGCGAATAGGATGCTCCCCGCGCGCCGCCGTCCAGAAGCTGCGCCGCGAGCATCGTGTCGAAGAGGGGCGAGAGCCGGATGCCGTGCTCGTCGCACAGGAAAGCGTAGTCGAACTTCGCATTCTGGAGAACTTTGACCGGGCCGTCCTCCAGGATCTCCTTGAGCGGGGAGAGATCCTTGACCCCGAACACGTCGATCACGAACGTCTCGTCCGCAGTGGAGATTTGGAGCAGGCGTATCCGCCCGTCGCGGGGGCTGAGGCTGGTAGTCTCGATGTCGACCCCGACGACCTCGGCGTTCTCCAGGGCGCGGGTAGCATCCGCCAGTCCGTCGGGGTCCGAGATCATACGGTAGGTCGAAAGGCTCCTCTCCACGAGGAAATTTTAGCAGGGGAGGGACGACGTTATGGGGAAGAGGGATCACACCCCGCCTCCCCGCGTGAGATAAACTCGGGAGTATGGGCAGCGCATTCAAGATAGGCCGCATTATCGGTATCGACGTGAAGGTCCACTGGACCTTCTTCCTGCTCCTGCTGTTCTTCGGGTATCTGGGATTCCAGAATTCGCAGAGCATAGTGGGGACGCTGGTGACGGTACTGCTCGTGCTGGCGCTCTTTGTGTGCGTGCTGCTGCACGAGTTTGGCCACTCCATCGTCGCCCAGCGGCTCGGGCTCGAGGTGCCTGATATCACGCTGCTCCCTATCGGTGGCGTCGCCCGCCTAAAGAGCCTGCCGGAGAAACCGTGGGACGAGGTCAAGATCGCGGTCGCGGGGCCGCTCGTGAACGTGGTGCTTGCCCCGATCTTCTTCGCCCTCGCGTTTCTGGTGGGCGCGGATCTCACGCAGGTACCGAACCTCATCACGGCGCAGAGTTCGCCCGGCGGTGCGCTCTTCTACCTCGGCGTCATCAACGTCGCGCTCGTCATTTTCAACATGATTCCGGCCTTCCCGCTCGATGGCGGGAGGGTACTGCGCGGCCTGCTCGCCACCAGGCTCGGGGCCGTGCGGGCTACGGATATCTCGGCAGCCATCGGCCAGGCGCTGGCGTTCGGGCTCTTTCTGCTTGCGATACTTGGTCCGAACATCAACCCCGTCCTCGCCCTCATCGCCGTCTTCATCTTCTTCGGGGCGAGCGGGGAGAGCCAGATGGTGCGCCAGCGGGAGGTGACGCGCGGCCTGACCGTCGCCGACGTGATGGGCGTCAGGCGTCGCACCGAGACCGTCACGCCTTACCATAACTTCGGCCAGATCCTCGACCTCGTAGTCCACGGATACCAGACAGATTTCCCTGTAGTTGACGAGGAAGGCAAGCTGGTTGGAATGTTGACGCGCACGGAGATCTTCGCCGCCGTCCACTCCCCGAGCCAGTATCGTAGCGTCAGGGACCTCATGCTCACGGATTTCCCTATCCTCTCACCCAAAGCCGACCTCTTCGCGGACGGCAACCGCATTCTGCAAGAAGGCGGCCTCCGCGCCGTCCCAGTCTGCGACGACGGAACCGTCACGGGTAACCTCGTCGGGATGCTCACAGTGGAAGACATCGGCCAGGCAAGATTGCTGCGCGACCTGCGCAAGCCCAGGTAGAGGGCGCGCCGTGCGCATAGTCTCCCTGCTGCCAGGTGCGACCGAGATGGTCCATTTACTTTCTTCACGGCTCCGGTGACCGGTTCAGAAGATGCGTGGAGCCTTCGCAAGAGCGGGCCAAAGTCTCAGGCTTCGAACGGCTGCGTGCAGATTAGCCTGCTGAACTAACTCCCACCATCCCGGTTGCGATTTTGAATCCGGGGCGTAGCTTCGGGGAAGCACTTTCGCTAGACTTTGCCAGCTATGAGATCCCGGGTCGAAGAGGTGGAGTCGCTGGTTGCCCGCGTGGGGGCTCATCCGGTGTGGGGCTACGCCCACTGCCAGAGGGTTCACGAGTTGGCGAAGGCGCTGGCCGAGGACGAGAGGATGGCTTATGACCCGGAGATCCTGCACATCTCCGCGCTGCTGCACGACATCGGGCTGTACAAGGCGTACAACTTGCGTGAGGCTCCGGATCACGCACAGCGCTCGGCTACGGTCGCTGAACGCATCCTGCGCGACCTGGATTTCCCGCTTGAGGCGACGCGCATGGTGGCCGACGCCGTGGTCCACCACCCACCAGGGGCCAGCCACGGGCGCACGAGGGAGGCGGCCCTGCTGAAAGACGCCGTGGCCCTCGACTACCTCGGCGCCATCGGGGTGGGACGCGTGCTAGCCATGATCGGGCTCGAAGAAGAAGTTCCAGACCTCCCCGCGGCAGTGAGCCACGCCGAGAGCCTGCACCGCAGCATTCCCGGTTTCCTTATCTTCGAGAGCAGCGCCCACATCGCCCGCGAACGCGCAGTCCAGACCAACAGCTTCCTCGACGACCTCAAAAGCGCCACAGCAAACCTGGAGCTTTTGTAGGTTTCAGAGCATCCAAAGCAAGTACGCGCCCGCGGCGAGGCACAGCACGCCGACGACAAGCATCCTGATGCCCGCTATGACGTGGACGCCGCGTTCGGGGATCGGCCCGATACCGCCGCCCCCGCCGTTCCGGCCGCCGCGCAGTAGGGCGTAGACGCCAAAAGAGGCGCTTACGAGACCCAGGATCAGAAAGAGAATGCCAAAACCGAGGGCTGCGGACACGACAGGCTACCCGTCTTCTATCCTGGCGCCCCGTTCATGATGGACAGGAGCCTGCGGAAGCGGGGGTTGGTACGCAGGGGGGCGAACTCCAGCGCCCGCTCGAAGTGCCCCGCGTCATCCTCGCCAGCCTCGACGGCCTTCTCGATGTAGTCGAGGGCGACGCCGTACTCGCCGCGCCTGGCACGGATACTTGCCAGCGCCGAGAGGGCCGGGGAGTACGAAGGGTCCATGGCGACGGCCCTGGCGAGTAGCTCCTCGGCTGTCTCCAGATCATCCGCCGTATAGTACAGGCTGGCATATGAATACAGGGCTCGCGGGTTGGCGGGGTCTTCCTTGAGCGCCTCCACGAAGTGTTCCTCCGCCGTGGCTACGTCGCCGCCGCGCTCGCACAGGAGGCCGAGTTCCAGGTGCGCGTTCGGGTCGGCCGGATCGAGGTCGAGGACGCTGCGGTAGGCTTCGGCTGCGCCGTTCTCATCGTTAGTGGCGAGCCGCGCCTCTCCCAGGGTGTACAGGTGTCTGACCTCGTCGCGGCCGAGGGCGACCGCCTCTTCGGAGAGCTTGAGGGCTTCTTCGAGGTTCTTCTCCTGGGCGAGGAGGTGGGCCGCTAGTTCGTCCCGGATCTCAGGCGAGCCGGGACAGTCTTCGAGACCACGACGGAAAGCGGCCTCTGCCTCGTCCATGTAGCCGTTGCGGGCGTGGCAGATCCCAAGGTTCGCGTGGGCCTCCCACCAGTCCGGCATCTCGTCTATCACCTCTTCGTAGGCCGCGACCGCCTCGGGATAGCGGCCGAGCATGTCGAGCGAGTTGGCCCTGAAGGTGCGAGCCCCGCTTTCCTGCTCCCCTTCGGGATCCTCGGCGACGGACATGGCGGCTTCGAAGAACTCCAGCGCCTGAGCGTAGTCCGCAGCGTCGAAGAGGGTGAGGCCGGCGTTTATTAGCATATCGGCATCGCCGGGATTCCGAACGGTCCAGCGCTCGAAGGTGGCCTTCGCCAGCGAGCCCTCGCCCATTATGCCGTAGTAGCGGCCAAGCTCCACGTAGGCATCCGGGTATTCGGGGTCAGCCTCGATGGCCCGCTCCAGGTGGTGCACGATCTTGAACGGCTCGTCCCGCCTGAGCGCCACCAGCGCAAGCCCCATCCTCGGGCCGGCCCACTCCGGATCGAGCTCAAGTGCGTCCAGGAAGCTAGCCTCAGCCTCCTCCAGGCGGTCCAGGTTAAGGAGCGTCCGACCGACGGCCTCGATGACCTCGGGGTTGTCCGGTGACGACGCCAGCGCCTGCTCGAACCTTGCCAGCGCCTCCTCGAAGAGACCCTCTTCAGATAGAGTCTCGCCCTGCTCCAGAAAATCTTCGTGTTCCATTGCCACAGATTAAACCAGAAAGTGCCTGGGGATAGCGTGTACAGTTTCGTAAGCCCGGAGACCTGATCTGGAAGGAACGCCCTTGAAAAAGCCCCCTATCACCGTGAGGTTGCCCATTCGCTACGGGGATCTCGACCCTTATGGGCACGTCAACAACGCTATCCACCTGATGTTCTTCGAGGAGATAAGGCTTCGCTACTGGCAAGCCCTCGCGGATGAGATCGGCTTCCAGGATCTGGAATCCGGCGACATCCCAGGCGCGCGGTACGTGATCGCCGAGACCACAATCCGCTATAAAGCCCCGATCTTCCTCGACGACAACCTCCACGGCGCGGCCAACATCCAAACCATCGGCAACCGCTCGTACACCATGAACTTCGAGCTACGAACCGGAGAATCGTTCGAGGACGGAGATCTGGCCTGCGAGGGCGCCGCGGCCCACGTATTCTTCGACCCGACCTCAGCCGAAGTGCAGCCCCGCCCCGACTGGTTCATCTCAGCCGTCGCCGCGCTCGAAGGCCGTCCCGAGAAGGATTTTCCCCCGGAGGACCGCTGAAAACAAGCGAAAGGAGACCAGGATGGAATACCAGACGATAAAAGGCGAGAAAGTTCCTTCCCTCGGGCTCGGGACGTACAGGCTCACCGGGAAGACATGCGCGCAGGCGGTCGAACGCGCCATCGGGATGGGCTACCGTCACGTAGACACGGCCCAGATGTACGGCAACGAGGCCGAGGTCGGAAGGGGAATAGCTGCTTCCGGGGTGGACCGGGATGAACTGTTCGTCGTCACCAAGATCTGGCCCAGCGACTTCGTCCACGACCGGGTCATCCGCACCACCCGCGAGAGCCTGGAGAAGCTCGGCGGTGACCACATAGACCTTCTCCTCATGCACTGGCCGCCGCAGGGAACACCACTCGGCGAGACCCTCGGGGCCATGCGGGAGCTACAGGATGAGGGCGCTATCAGGCATTTCGGGGTGAGCAATTTTTCGACTTCGCTCGTCGAGGAGGCCGCTGAACACGCGGAGATCTTCTGCAACCAGGTCGAATATCATGCGTTCAGGGATCAAAGCGCCATACTGGACCAGGCGCGCGGGATGGACTACATGCTCACCGCGTACCAGCCGCTCTCGCGGGGCCGTGTGGGCAACGACGCCACCATCAGGGAGATAGGCGAAGCCCACGGCAAGACCGCGGCCCAGGCCGCCCTGCGCTGGCTCATCCAGCAGGAGAAGGTCTCCGCAATCCCCAAGGCCACGGGCGAGGATCATCTCCGGGCCAACCTCGACGTTTTCGATTTCGAGCTTTCGGCGGGGGAGATGGACCGCATCTCCGGCCTGGGTCGCTGAGGAGGATTCCATGCGCGCGAGGGAAGCCGGAATAACCATCGGGTACATCCCGCCGGGTCCGAACAACACTATTACCGACGTTGACGGCGTGCGCGTCGGGCACTCCACGATCATCAGCGGTGGGGGACCGCTGGTGGTGGGGGATGGGCCTGTACGGACTGGCGTCACGGTGGTGTGTCCGAGAGAGGGATGGACGTGGGAGGAGCCAGTGTTCGCGGGTTGTCATAGGTTCAACGGCAACGGCGAGATGACGGGGCTGGAGTGGATCCGGGAGGCCGGAGTCCTCGAAACACCGGTCGCCATCACAAATACCCACAGCGTCGGGGTGGTGCACGACGCCCTAATCGCTGCCGAGTTCGAGGACAACACAGAAGAATACTGGTGCCTGCCCGTGGTCGCCGAGACCTACGACGGCACCCTGAACGACATCAACGGCCAGCACGTCAAACCGGAGCACGTACGCGAGGCGCTCGCGGATGCGAGCGGTGGACCTGTCGCGGAGGGTTCAGTCGGCGGTGGGACCGGCATGATCTGCCACGAGTTCAAAGGCGGCATCGGGACGGCCTCGCGCAAGCTCCCGGATGATGAAGGGGGCTGGACGGTCGGCGCCCTCGTGCAATCCAACTACGGTCGCAGGCACATGATGCGGGTTGATGGCGCGCCAGTCGGCCGTGTGTTGACTACGGAGAAGATCCCATCCCCGTACGAGCAGGGAACGCAGGCGCAGCCGGGGACGGGGTCGATCATCGTGATTCTGGCCACCGACGCCCCGCTCCTCCCCATCCAGTGCGACCGCCTAGCCCAGCGCGCCACCATCGGCCTCGGCCGGGCCGGAGGCGGCTGCGACAACGGAAGCGGCGACATCTTCCTAGCCTTCGCCACAGGCAACCGGGGCATCCAGCCCGAGGGAACTGTGAATCCACCCCCAACCGTATCCACCAACATGGTCACCAACGAGTACATGACGCCGCTCTTCCACGCGGCGGTCGAGGCGACGGAAGAGGCCATCCTCAACGCCCTCCTCGCCGCCGGAACCATGACCGGCAGGGACGGCATCACCGCTCACGGGCTATCGTCCGATCTCCTGCTCGGCGCGCTTGATGAGGCCCGCGCTCTCTGCGGGCGGCGGTAGATACATGTTGTCTTGCCGACTCTGGAAGTTTCTATAATTTGGCTGTTCTCAACTACAAAACCTTGAACACAAACCGACTTGGCCGGTCCGTGTATCGTGTGCAGTCAACCACTTCGAGTTGTCCCTGATAGACGAAGTCGGTGTGATGTCGCTGCCGGTAGAACAGATGGATCTCATCTTCCGTCTGCCCGACTGCAATCATACGATCCTCGGCAAAGTGATCGTTTGGCCCTTCCCACTGCAACTCATTGCCTGATAGATCATCTTCGTATTGCTCCGAGCTAGATTGCTTCTCACGTGTGACGAAGAGGATGATCTTGTTGTCTTCTCGCGGAGTAACCACACCGCGAGCTATGGCGTGCATGCTTGAGTATCCCCATAGCTTCGCTAGCTCGTTTCGTGAATAGGAACTGCCTGCCTTGATCTGCGCGAAGGACACTGGCATTTTTACGCCTCTCTTTCCACCACAATCAAACCGACTACCAAAGAATCCAACGCAAAGTCTCTCAACTCCATAACATCGCCGCAACTACTCGTGATTGGAGGCGTATGCGGCTGTGCTGAAGCTAAACCAGCAACCGCAGGCGTTCTGCCGCGCCGCTGGTGATTGGCTCCCCGTGACCGACCGCGATAACGTCCGGCTCCAGTTCCGCCATGCGCCGTACCGATGCGCGTTGCTGTGTCTGGTTGAGGTTGAAGACAGGCCATCCAGCCTCGAAGACCGGATAGGTGGCGAGGGCATCGCCCGCGATGAGTAGTCGCCTGTCATTCCACCAGAAAGCCAGGTGTCCTGGCGTGTGTCCCGGGGTGTGAATCACCTGCACGGGGCCGATCGTGTCGCCATCCTTCACGAAACTGTCCACCGGACACGGTGGGTGTTTGCCCAGGCCGAGGGCCGCGCCGAACTGGAGGTAGTAGACGCGCCAGTAGGTGGAGAGCGGGCGCATCGGGATGATGGGTACGGGCTGGGCTGCACGTTCACCGGCGATGATATCCGATTCCCACTCGTGGGCGTGGACGGTCGCGCCGGAGAGGCGCTTGAGGGTTGCGAGGCCGCCGAGGTGAGAGCGGTGGGCGTGGGTGAGAACTATGTGGTCCAGGTTCCCGATCGTGTGGCCGAGGCTCTTAATTCGATCCAGGATCTGGCGTCCATCCGTGTCGAAGAGGGTGTCTATGAGGGTCAGGCTGCCGGAGCCGTCGTCCAGCAGGAATGCGTGGACGTGGCCGCCCTTGTTCTGGCGCATGCTGTACACACCCGGCGCTATCTGCGTCATGAGCCTGTCCTCTGCCAGGGGGCGAAAGCATTTTTCACGCCACGGAGCGCGGGCAGGAGGTCGGGGAAGTGACGGAGCAGGACCGTGGACATGTCGTTATCGTCGATCCAGTCCAGGCCGGTCTGCGTGTAGATCCTGGCGTTGTAGTCCGTGGTGAAGAACCTGTCGCTGTTCAGCCGCCGCGACGCCATGAGGATGAAGATGCGGAATGCCGTGTCGGAGAAGCCGAAGCCTTTCGGCACGGGCTCCGCGTACAGGCCGACGGTCAGGTCTACGCGGTCGATCTCACCGTCGTAGACGCGCCGCAATTCCTCGGCCCACTCCGGGTTATCCGTCAGTTCCTCGAATGACTCGACCCGCGGGAGATGCAGCAGTTCCCGGAACTGGTTGTAGCGGGGAACGCCGAGTTCCCGGCTTCGCAGGATGTCTGTTGCGGCGAGGTCCATCAGCTTGCCGTCAGGGCGCTGATATTCCTGGAGGAAGCGGGGATAGTTGTGGAGTGTGATCGCCCCCGGATGCGCCACGCCGAACGAGTACAGAAGATCCCTCACGGATACCTGCTCCAACAACTCAGGCACGTGCGGACCCGCGACCTCCCTGAAGGTGCGTTCCTGTATCCGCCCGTCGCCTGATGCGGAACGCAGGTCGAAGTCGTCGGGGACGAGGGGGTGCATCCGGTAGACGGCGACGAACTCCTCGGTGATGGCGTATGGCACGCCGTAGTGGTCCTTCGGGGAGCCAGGGATGCCGCTGAGGACTTCGCTCTCGCTGATCCTGCCTAGCATCCCGTGCAGCCGCTCGCC
>JACDAR010000089.1 GCA_013695335.1 Rubrobacter sp. | reverse complement strand
ACCGGCCTCATAGACCCGGAGGTCGAGGTCCGTCCTACCAAGAACCAGATAGACGACCTCTTGAACGAGGTCGCCAAACGGGTCGAGCACGGCGAGCGGGTGCTAATCACGACGCTCACCATCAAGATGTCCGAGGACCTGACGGATTATTTGCTGGAGCACAACGTCAAGGCGCGTTACATGCACTCCAACATCGAGACGCTGGACCGAATCCAGATCATCCGCGGTCTGAGGACCGGAGAGTTCGACGTGCTAGTCGGCATCAACCTGCTCAGGGAGGGTCTCGACCTGCCGGAAGTAACCCTCGTCGCCATCCTGGACGCTGATAAAGAAGGCTTCCTGCGTGGGGAACGGGCGCTCATTCAGACCATCGGACGGGCTGCGAGGAACGTCAAGGGGCGGGTCATCATGTACGCTGATCGGGAGACCGACTCCATGCGCGTCGCGCTAGGGGAGACGGAGCGGCGGCGGGAGATACAGACGGCCCACAACGAGCGCAACAACATCGAGCCGCGCACCATCACGAAGGGTGTATCCGACATCCTCATCGCCGCCGAGGCGAAGGGACTGTACAAGACCCAGCGTCAGAAAGCCGCCCGCGAAGCGCCTGGCGACCCCGACGAGATCCGCACCCTCATCGCAGACCTCGAAGCCGAAATGATGGAAGCCGCCGAAGAACTCAAGTTCGAGTACGCGGCGAAGCTGCGCGATGAGATCAAAACCCTGGAGCGGCAGCTACAGGAGGTTGCTTCGTAAAGTCTTTGGACTCGCAACAGCGTCTACAATAGAGGCTCGACGATGATCGGCCAATACGAGGAGTCGTGGTGCTGATGGATTGGGGACATGACATAGTCTCGCGAGATCCCGAGGTGCTGAACGGGGATCTCGTCTTCGCCAGGACGCGGGTGCCGGTTAAGAATCTGGTGGATTACCTGACCGCAGGAGATCCTCTGGAAGAGTTTCTCGATAACTTTCCTGGGGTGAGCTGGGATCAGGCCGAGGGCTACCTGCGGATGAGCCTGAGAGCATCCGAGGAGAGTGTGGGTGCGGGTACTTCTGGATGAGATGCCGCCTCGCAAGCTCAAGCGGCTGCTGCCGCAAGAGGCGAAGGTGGTAACCATCCGGGAGCGTGGCTGGGACTCGAAGAAGAACGGAGAGTTGCTGACCCTCGCCGAAAAAGAGTTCGATATCCTGTTGACTACCGACCGGGGCATCCCGCATCAGCAGGATCTCTCGCGCTTCGATCTGGAGGTAGTGGTCCTGACAGCCAGGAGCAACCGGCTCTCCGACCTCGAACCCCGAATGGAGGAGGTCGGGCGGATGATCGAGCGGTTGGACGCGAACCGTTGACGAGCCTGCTCGGACGGCTGCTCCCACTATTTATTGGTCCCCAGCGGATCGAGGACCTGTTCACCGAAGCGGTAGCCCGACTTTTCGAGCGTCGGCCCGAGATTTGTCTGAACTGGCTAGATGAGCTTGAGTTGATAACGCCCGCTTCTGGAGAAGACCAGAGATACACCAGCGTCAGCACACAGAAGTCTTTTGTGGCGCTGGAGGAACACGGCATGGGGAGCCGCCCGGACCTGATCGTGGAGGTTCATCATCCCGTCGAAGACGCCGAGTTGGAAAGCTCAAAGGATGTCGTGATGATCGAATCCAAGATCGGTTCCTGGGAAGGGCAGGACCAGCTAAAACGCTCGCTACGCCGAGCATCTGGAGAAGATGACCGGCACGAGAAAGACCCTCGTCTACATAACCCGCGCCTACGACCCCAAAGACAAAGAAGAGATCCGTGCTGAAACTAAAGGTGTGGAGTTGTGCCAACTACGCTGGCACGATTTCTATACGTTCTTGCAGAAAGTGGAAACAGACGCGCTCGTCGAGGAGGTAATGTTATTCATGGAAGAGCAGCGGATGGCAAGGAGCTACAGGTTCTCGACCGCAGATCTCATGACGCTCTCGTGCGGCCTGCTCGATCCACTCGAGCGACCATTCGACGTATTTCTGCTGAGACTCGAACGTGTCCCACTCGGCTTTCTTGATGTTATATGGCGGGTCGGCGAAGATCAGATCCACGGAGCCGGAATCCAGGGAAGCCAGCCACGCAACCGCGTCCCCGACCCAGAGTGCTCCGTTCGGATGGTCATAGTAAAGAGAAGGATTTTGCCGATTGGCATTCTCGGCTCCCTGCTCAAATACGACTTTGCCTTTCTTCTCCTGCTCTCCGAAGAACGTAGGAGCTTCTTTTCTCCGAGCGTATTCAGCAGATGGTTCCCTGATCTCCGCCATACGACGTTGACTCGTTCCTTTCGGCAAGTTGACCGAGTTCAGTCTATATCAAACCACCGCAGAGTTAACAGGATCAAGAGGGCGTCCGGATCTACTCCCTTGGGCGGGCGATTCTCAGCCACCAATAACGGCCAACCAGCTCACCGTAACGCCCCGATTATGGTTTCGACAATATCGTCGAGGGACGCCCGATCTTCACCAGCGCGGGCCATGACGCGGAGCCCGTGCAGGTTGCTGACGAGGAAGCGGGCCAGGGCTTTGGTGTCTCTGTCATTCGGAATATCGCCGACGTCCTTGGCTCGATCCAGGGCTTTTGCGAAGGCGGATTCGGTGCGGCGGATGTAGGCTGAGATCTTCTTTGCCACCTCCGGATCGTGGGGTGCGAGTTCGACTGCTGTGTTGGCGAGGAGACAGCCACGCCGGGGCTCGAATTGGACGAGATTATCCACCGTGCGCCCGAAAATTTGGCGTATGGATTCCAGCGGTGGACCGGGGCTTTCGAGGGCTTCGATGATCCAGGAAGTTCTGATCTTCTCGAAGCGGTCTAGTGCGGCGAGGAAGACGGTGTGCTTGTCTCCGAAGGTGTCGTAGAAGCTGCCACGACCGACGTGCATGGCGTCGAGGAGATCCCGCATCGAGGTCGCCCCGTATCCCTTGCGCCAGAACAACTCCATCGCCTCGTGGAGTGCGGCTTCTGGTTCGAAGGCTTTGGTACGCGGCATCCCTAGCCTGCGGGCTCGGCCAGCGCGGGGAGTGCGGCGCGGCGTTCGACTATCGGCCAGTGCAGGGCTGCGGCGATGATGGCGAGCGCGATGCTGGTCCACCAGATCAGGTCGTACGAGCCCGTCATCTCGTAGGCGACGCCGCCGAGCCAGACGCCGAGGAACGCGCCGACCTGATGGCTGAGGAAGACGAAACCGAAGAGCGCGCCCAGATGCCTGGTGCCGAATATCACGGCGACGAGCCCTGAAGTGAGCGGCACGGTCGAGAGCCACAGAACGCCCATCAACGCGGCGAAGGCTATGACCACGGGCGTCGTTGGGGAAAGGGTGACGAACACTGCGATCACAGCCCCACGAGCCAGATAGATGCCTGAGAGCATCTTCCGCTTGCTGTACCTGTCTCCCAGGAGCCCCGAAGTATACGAGCCGACGATGTTCGCCAGGCCGATGATCGCCAGCGCCCACGCCCCCAGTTTCGCGACACCCGCACCATGCATCCCGTGGGGATGCGCTTGCGCTGCTGCGTCAGAGAGATAGGCTGGAAGGTGGGTGGTGATGAAGGCGACGTGAAAGCCGCACACAAAGAACCCAGCCACGAGGAGCAGGTAGCTGCCGTGCCCGAACGCGGCCCTTATCGCATCGCGGGCCGGGAGTTCTGGCTCGTTCGTGGAACTGACGTTCCCGTGATCCCCCCTCAAAGCCAGCGCGAGTACAGGGACGGCTACCGTGCAGGCTGCCAGAAACAGGAGCGCGGTCTGCCAGCCGTAGGCCGAGATAAAGGATTGGCCCAGCGGGGCGAAAACAAACTGCCCGAACGAGCCCGCCGCCGTCGCGAGCCCCATCGCCCAGGATCTCCGTTCCCCCGGGACCAGCCTGCCGAGGGCCGCTATGACCATGGTGAAAGAAGCCCCGGCGAGGCCGAGGCCCACGAGTACGCCGCCGGTTAGTTGCATCGTGATCGGGGTACCGCTAACAGACATGAGCCCGACACCCACGGCGTATACGACGCCACCCGCGGCAAGCACCCGCATGGAGCCGAACCGATCCGCGAACGCCCCGGCGGCGGGTTGCGCGAGCCCCCAGAGGAGGTTCTGGATGGCGATGGACAGGGCGAAGACCTCCCTGCCCCAGCCATTGCTCTGCGAAAGCGGCTCCGTAAAGAGCCCGAAGCTCGTCCTGACGCCGTAGGTGATCATAGCAATAAGACACCCGCACACGATCACGAAGACGGGAGACCTCCTCCAACTGGGCTTCAGGTTTTCCAAAGTCTCGTGCCTCCTTATGGTATGTACCCTGGCCCAGCTTACATATTCTGAACGAGTGGTCAAATATAAGAGAGCGATGGTACTTTAAACTGTCGGAAACGAGAAGGGAGGGAGATATGGCGACGAGCGGCGTTGAAGAAGCAGCAACGAAGTTACTTGAGGCGTTCTACGATCTGTCTGGCCATAACCCGAACGTTGGCGTTCCCATTGGGGCGCCTGGAGAACCCGAGCCCGAGAGCGCGGCGAAGGTTGCGGGTTTGGAGGCCGGGACTACGGAGGCCGACGTGGCGCTGCGGTATCTGCTGAACAAGCATTTCGTGATGGAGGGTGAAGCGTCTGCGGAGTTCAGGATCACGGTTATGGGCATTGACCGGGTCAGGGAGGTTCGTGGTCTGGGGTAGGCGCGTTCGCCTGTTTCGGGTGGCGTTCGAGAGTCGAAGTCGGCGGTTGCTTGCGGTAGATTGTGTCCGGCGCTTTATTGAAACTCCTTATCGGCGAAGAGCATCGTCGTGGACCGGCGCGTGCGAGGAGCGTGGATGAGGTCGGGATGCGTGAACACCGTAGTGGCGGTAGGGTTGGCGGCGGTGACCGCCATCGTCACGACGATCGGGGTCGTGCTGTTCCTGTTCTCGGCCTCTTCGTTCGGCCCTTCGGGGAACTTGAGGACTGTGATCCCGATCATCGCCGCCCCCATCGTCATCTATCTCTTCTACCGGGTGGGACGCGACGTGTGGCGGGATCTCAAAAACCCCAGCGAACCGAACGGGAAGCGCAAAGACCGGGACGACGGCAGTTGACGGGGGAGGTTCTCCTGTCGGGAAGTCAGGGTACGCAGGCTGGTTCGTCAGGGTCTCTCACGCCAGTTCGCGCAGGCCAGTGAAGATGAGATCCAGGCCAAACTCGAACTCGGCGTCGCGGTCGACGCCTTCGAGGTGCTGCCTGAGCTCGGATATGTGAGGGAACTCCTCTTCTGAGAGCTGGAGGGCGCCGGCCCTGGAGCCGCCTGGTTCGAGTGCGAAGTCCCGTATCTCGGCCATCGCATACCCGACGGTGTAGCTGTTCAGCGCCCGAAAGGCATGCAGCGCCATCCTGGGCTCGAACCCTGCCTCCCTGAGCGTCCTCAGAAACTCCTCGGCCAGCCAGACGCCGTACATGGCCTCGGGCGGACGCGTGATGAGCAGGGAGAAGATGTCAGGGTGGTCGTGGGCCAGCCGCCGGAAACGCCTGTACGCGTCCCTGATGCGATCCTCCCATCCTTCGCCTTCAGGTGGAACTTCCAACTCACCAAGCAAAACCTCGACCATCCCATCGAGCAAAGCGCCCTTGTTCGGAACGTGGTTGTAGAGCGACATCGCCTCCACCCCAAGCTCACCCCCGAGCTTGCGCATCGAGAGCGCATCCAACCCCTCCCGATCCACAAACGCTACCGCCGCCTCCAAAATCCGCCGCCGACTCAAAGGCTGTCGTCCCGTAACCGCCATCCAAAACCTCCATTCGCTTGACCTTTGCAGCTTACAGTATAAGCTGTAAATTTACAATGTAAGTACGGTGATCTTTGGTCCGGCGGATGGCAGAGGTGGACGAAACCGTGGTTTATGCCCTTCGGTATATCGTTGCTACGTGCGGGGCGGCGTTGCTGGGGTTGGCGGCCACGTTACCGGTTTTTGCGATGGGGCTGGTTGTTCCGGCGACGGTAGTTCTGCCTCTGGCGTTGCTGGTTGGGGCTCTTGTTTCGGCGGTGGTGGCGGGTTGGGTGTGCAACGTGGGGGTTCGGGATCGCAGCCGGTTGCCGGCCGTGATGGGTGTCGCGGTGGCGTCGGCGGTGGTTCTGGCGGCGCTGACGTCGGCGGCCTTCTTCGTGCCGGCGCTCGATGCGGTGGTGTGGGGCGGGGGCGCCATCTACAGTCTGGGAGCTTGTGAGTTGGTGATCTCCTCGAAAGCCAGCGTGGCGGCCCTGTTGTTCCGGGGTGCGAGGGGCAGGTTGGGGTGGGACGGCGCGGCCGTGTTGCTCGCCTCGATCGTTGGCCCGGCGTTCTTGCTTGCCATGGAGAATGCCTGGCTGATTCCCTGGATACCCGACGTGCGTCCTGGATGGTACAGATTCAACTACGAAACGATGGTACAGGTAAGCCTGGCGGCCCTGGCGATCGGTGTGTTTCTGACGATCCTGCGGTCTCGAAGGATCTCCTCCGGGCATGAATTGGGGCGGGACGCCGCCATGACGTTCGCCCTGCTCGCGGCGATACTGCCGGCCGCCACCGGGACGATCTCCCTGGCGTGTTCGACCTTCGTGGGCTGTGGGGCATGAGGGCGGCGCGATGAGTCGGAGCGTCGGAATCATCCTGATCTTCATCATCGCAAGCCCCCTATTTGCCCTCTCGATACTCCTGGTGGTCAACAGCGGCGTCCTCGGTTTCGGAGGGCCGATGCCGGAGCCGCCGGGGGCTACGTTGACTGCCGAAGGCGAGACGAGGCAGGGGGTTGGGATCGTGGGCTGCTGGCGGGAGAAGCAGGGCTGGCTGCCTGACCGGAAGGTCTGCATCAGCAGCGAGGCCGGGGCTGTGGATCGTAGTGGTCGGCGGGTCGAGGCATTGCAGGTTGGGCGGGAGGGGCCGATGTTTTTCGAGTACGGGGGCGCATCCGCGCCTGAAGAGGTAGATGTTCGCGTCACCCGGCAGGGTGTGCCGCTCGACATGGAACTCGCCGGGAAGCAGGATCGGATGGCGCGGGGGCGCGAGGGTGTACACAACCCCACCTTCGGTACAAGGGTAGAAACGCTCCCGGTGGAGCGGGTTAACGGGGGAGCAGAGGCGAAGGTGAACCTGGCGTCCGGGCGGTATCTCATGATCGTCGCTGTCCAGGTGGACGATGAAGCCGCCAGTGGCAAAGCCTTCTACGATTTCAACGTGGTGGTGCAGTAGGAAATTTCCCTACTCGTACAGGCCGGCCCGGCGCTTCTGCTGTTCGACGGCTTTCTTTACCTGGCGGGCATCTGGGAGGGCCAGGTGATCCAACTGGTAGACCCTTCCTGTGTTGCTCTTGATGGTCATGGTGACGTTGACGACTCCCCTGATACTGACGT
>JACDAR010000033.1 GCA_013695335.1 Rubrobacter sp. | reverse complement strand
GCCCACACGACGGAGGCGGCCACGTCCTCCGGGTCGAGGACGCGGGCACCGGTCGGCTCTCCATATTGCTCCAGCGCCTCTTCGTCGGTGCTCATGCCAAGGAGGCCGGTTCCCACATTGCCTGGCTGGACGGTCGTAACTTTGACGCCCGTGCCAGCCATCTCAAGCCGCAGTCCCTGGGACAGCGCCTCGACGAAGAATTTGCTCGCCGAGTAGACGGCGAGGCCGGGGAACACCTTGCGTCCGGCGTCGGAGGAGATCGTGACGATGTGTCCTTTCCCGCGAGTGAGCATCCCAGGCAACGCCGCCCCGATACAGTTCAATGCGCCCTGGCAGTTGATCCTGACGGTTCTCTCCCACTCATCCTCGTGCGCGTTCGCCATAAGGGTGAAGTACATGACCCCAGCGCAGTTCACCAGGATCTCGACCGGCCCGAACTCTTCCTCCGCCCGCCGCACGAGCGCCCTGACGCCATCCCGATCCGTAACGTCCGTGGGGAAAATGAGGCTGTCCGCCCCGCTGAGTGACTCCCTCACTTCTTCGAGGACTTCCTCCCTGCGTGCGGCGAGCGCCAGGCGGACGCCCTCGCTGGCGAGGGCGCGGGCGACGGCTGCGCCGATGCCGCTTGACGCGCCCACCACCACGGCGGTCTTGCCCCTGAGGGAGGCTTCGCTCATACGGGGCGGCCGGCGGAGACTTCGCGCGGCTCGGGGACCCAACCACGGCTCGTGAAGTAGCTGGCGTAGGTTTCGAGGAGCCGGGCGTGCATCTCGGGACGTGTGAGGCCCGTACCTTCCAGGGCGCGGCGCACGTTGCTGTCGTCGTAGGCGTTACCGTCGCCTAGTTCCTCTTCAGACTCGGGGGCAGCGCCGCGCAGGACGCCGGGGATGGGATTCTCCACGTCCGGTTGGTCCGCGTCGCTGGCCATCTCCAGCCATTCGGAGTACGGCGTCCGTTCGAGTTCGTAGTCCGCGTCTTCGAGCCAGGAGAACACCTCTTCCGCCTGTGGCGGCGCGGAGTCAGCGAGGTGGAATGCCTTGCCCCACTCGTCGGGCCTTTCGGCGATGCGCAGGATCGCACCAGCCACGAAGTCCACGGGGGTCATCTCCATCCGCCATCCATCGGTCTCTGGGATGCGGCCGGTCTTCAGGGAACCGGCGATTACTGCGCCCATCAGGTCGCGCGGATTCGAGGCCCCGGTCTCGCTGTGTCCCGAGATGTTGCCAGGCCGATACACGCTGACCGGCAGTCCGCGTTCGGCCGCCTGCCACACCAGGTTCTCAGCCACCCACTTGCTCTGCCCGTAGCCATCGTCGCGGGCTTCGGCCAGGGCTTCGAGGTCGGTATCTTCTTCGCAGAGGCCCGTGTCCGGGGCGAAGATCCCGTTGGATGACACGAAGTGGATCGGCTTCGCACCGCGCTTGCACGCAAGGCGCAGTACCTCGCGGGTCCCGCCCACGTTGGCCGCTTCGAGGGCCGAGTACGGGTACGCCATGTTCACTGCGGCCCCGGCGTGGATCATCATGTCCGTTTCATCCGCCAGCCTGTCGAAGGCGTCTTCTTCCAGGCCGAGCAGCGGCTCACCGAGGTCTCCGGCTACGGGTAAGATCCGCCCTGAGTTCTCCGAATCCCAAAGTCCATAGCCCTTGAGGTTGTCCCTGAGAACGTCCATCGGCCCTGAGCCCTTGCGCGGGCGCACCAGGCAATGAACCGTCGCGTCCGTCTCGGCGAGCAGCCCGTCGAGCAGGAACGCGCCGAGGAAGCCGGTCGCGCCCGTCAGGAACACGTTCTCCGCATCCCGCAGGGTCATCGGGGAATCGCCGTTCGTCGATTCGGGATGTATGTCCGGGTCGAGGACAGCTTTAGCGCGAAGATCAGTTGCCGATGCGGCCTTTTCGTCCGCCATCTCGCCGCGCTGGCGCGCTTCGATCTGATCGCACATACCCTCGACCGTCGGATGATCGAGAACCGTCTGCATGGAGAGGCGCACACCGAAAGCACCCTCCACGACCTCGACCAGCTCCGCAGCAGCCAGCGAATGACCACCAACGTCGAAGAAGTCGTCGTCACGCCGCACGTCTCCTTCTTCCTGGAGAAGGACGGACTCGAATATGCGAGTGAGACGTTCTTCCTTCTCCGAGCGAGGGGCGTCCTCCGGCATGGCCTCCGCGAATTCCTCTGTCGAGGTGGCTTCGGCGCGGGCGGGTGGCGCTGGGAGGTTGTCCCTGTCCACCTTGCCCGTCGAATCCTGGAGCGGCAGCGCATCGACCTCGACGAAGACGGCCGGTATCATGTAGTGTGGCAACGTCTCCGTGAGGCGGCGCCGTATCTCCGGGGCGCGGCCTGTGCGGGAGTCCACCTCCCATTCGCCGTAGCGCTCGTCCTCCTCATCCTCACCGCGAACGAGGTAGGCGCCGAGCCGC
>JACDAR010000024.1 GCA_013695335.1 Rubrobacter sp. | reverse complement strand
GGCAACACCCACGAGTACCGTGGCACCCTGCAGGTGAAACTCGAACGCCTCCGCGTCCTGAATAAGGAGGATATTTCCGAGGAGGATTACCTGCCGGCCTCGGAGCAGAACCTGGCGAACCTCGCCGCCGAGTTGCTGCTTGCAGGGCAGGATCTGGAGAACGAACACCTGCGTGATCTGTTCGAGACCATGGTCTCGGACGAGGCATTCTGGGAGACATTCTGTTCCGCGCCTGCCGGCAAGAGCATGCACCACGCCCGCCTCGGTGGCCTTCTTGAGCATTCCGTCCAGTGCCTGAGGATCGCAAGTTTCCTGGCCGAGACGTACCCTGTGGACCGGGATCTCCTTCTCTTCGGCGCGATCTTCCACGACGTCGGCAAGGTCGAGGAGCTTTCCTGGGGCAGCGGGGGCTTCGCCTACACCACGAAGGGCCGTCTACAGGGTCACGTGGTCCTCGGAGACAGGCTAGTGGCGTCGTATATAGCCAGGATTCCAGGCTTCCCAGAGGAACTTGCGCTGCAGGTTTCGCACGTCCTGCTCGCGCACCAGGGGGAACAGGATTACGGCTCCCCCGAACAACCCAAGACGCTTGAGGCCCTCCTCGTCCACCTCATAGATAACCTCGACGCCCGTACCGCCATGTACCTGGAGAGTACCCAGAACGTGAGCGGGGGCGGCTGGAGCCACCATGAAAACCCATTGCGCCGCGCCCTATACGTACCTGAAGAGCCGGTCAGCCCATCAGCCCGTCAGCCTGTCCACAAAGACCGCGAATAGCGTCCTTTAGACGAAGCCTCTTCCGTCATGCAGAGGTATTGAACCCGCGGATAGGCAACCTGGTTAAGATAGCTGAAACGCTGAAATGCTAGAGATCGTACCCGTCTTCGTCGGAATCGTCAGGCTTGTCTTCGTCTTGATCTCGGGTTGAGCGTTTGCCGTTCTTCTTGTCGTCCCGTTCGACTTCCGCGGCCGTGAGTTCGTCCTTGAACTCATCTATGGAGCGGCGGGCCTCGGAGACGAAACGGCCGACGTCGCGGGCCATCTGGGGGAGTTTGCTGGGTCCGAAGATCACCAGGAATAGAAGACCTATTATCACTATCTCCTGGCCGCCGACGCCGAACATGCGGCTAATATAACCCGTGGAAGGCGGGGCGGCAACGAACTCGCCCGGCAACCGTGAAACTTTCGGGGCAACGTGGTGTATATACTCTGGGTATGAATATTTCGAGAGGTGTATGACTATGATCTCCTGGGGCGCGGCCCGCAAGATAGCCGTGGCGCTTGCCTCCCGCACGGAGAAGCAAGCCACCGGAGACTTCGATTATCCGGCTGCGGTGGAGCGGACGCTGGGGCCGCTCTCGGATTTCACAGGCATCCAGTTGCCAGATAACGCGCCAGACGGGCGCCAGCTACGGGTTGCAAGCCGGGCGGAGTGGATCGACTTCAACATCGAGGGTTTCGGGGCGCTTATGGAACCTGTCCTGAAACGGGCGGCGAGCGGCGCGAGCGATTTGACGTGGGCGGTAGGCGGCGTGACGCTTACGGCCCAGATCGGGCTTCTCCTCGGCTTCCTCTCCTCGCGGGTGCTAGGGCAATACGACACGGGGCCGCTCCTGGTCCGAAAGCAGGACCCAGGGCCAGGCAAGGTATTCTTCCTCGACGGCAACATAGCGTCTGCCGCTGCCCGCCTGAACGTGCCGGTTGACGGTTTGCGGCTCTGGATCGTACTCCACGAGATGACCCACGCCCTCCAGTTCGAGGGATATCCCTGGGTTCGCACACACCTCGGCGAGTTGCTCGAAGGCTTCATCACGCCGCTTGCCGACCGGCTCGGAGTACGTGAGACCGTGCGCCGCCTCTCCGAGAACCTGCGAACCGGCGGGCGCTCGGTGGAGCTGGTGATGAACCGTCCCCAGCGCGAGGCTTTCGACAGGATGCAGGCAACAATGGCCGTCATAGAGGGATACTCTGACTACGTCATGCACAACGTGGGCCGCAGCCTGGTCCCGCACTACGAGCACCTCAAGAACCGCATGGACCGCAGCAGGGCGCACCGCCCGCCTCTGGAGACAGCCATCTTCCGCCTGACTGGAATGGACGTGAAGCTGGAGCAATACCGCCTCGGGGAGCGTTTCGCGGACGTGGTAGTCAAGCGCCAGGGCATGGATGGCCTCAACCGCGTGTGGGAGCGCGCTGAGAACCTCCCCACGCTGGAAGAAGTCCGCGACCCCGGCCTCTGGATGACGAGGATGGAACCAGCCTGAGATGGGCGAAGGCGGGCACGCGGGGCATCGCTCGCTAGGATACGAGTACGCGCGCGAGGATCAGGCGCGCGCCGCCGCCTCCGACCTGTCCAGGCGCTTCCCCGAAGAGGAGCTCGCTGGCCTGCGCATCTACCGCGTCCGCTGGAACGATAACTTCCTGGTCGAGGCCACATTCTCCGAACGGGCCACCGAATCACGACTGCAAGACGCCAGGGCTTTACTCGGAGAATCCGGCCGCCCCGTACACCCTGACGACCTCGACGACTACAAACGGGCCACGGAGGCGGGGGATATATTGCCAGGGTGGCTTCGACGCCTTTTCGGTAGTTGAGGAGGTGCGTACGGTGGCGAGGCTTGACTACAAAGCCGGGATAGCGTGAAACTCTTCTTCCTGAGATAGGTAGCAGAGACATACTCTGTGTTTTTCGGCCGCTGATCTGGACTCATTCACGGCATATTCTGTCATTCGCTCGACGGGATCTGGCGCGGTATCGAACACGATCATGGTGGGAAGGACGTCAGCCTCCCGATGTCGAGTTTCGTGCCTGAGAGCGTCGAGCTTGAGTATATCTTCGATAATTTCTTTCGGCCTTAACCTGCCCCGATGCCGTTCTGACGCCTTGATCTCGATCGCCATCAGCATCTGCCTCAGCGTGTTCGCATAGTTCCTTCGCCTGAAGTCGCCGCCGATCTCTGGCTTGAAGATGACGACATCGGGGATCGGCTCAAAGCCTCCCTGGAAACCGGTGGACTTTCTCAGACCCGACGCCTTGAAATGGTCAGATATCACGTCGGGAATCCAGATCTTCACGTTCATGCCTATCTGCTCTGACGGCACCCGGCCAGTTTCGCGCCGGCAGTGATACATGATCGCCTGATAGTGAAGTTCCGATCCCAGAACGCTGCGAGACTCTTCGGTGATTGTCGGCCAGCTCTCGGCCAATGCAGCCAATGCCTCATCTTGTGTCCGCATAGGCTCAGTCCATGCGCTGTTCGAGGCGTGTGATCTGCTCCCGCAGTTCTTCTATCTCGTGTTCGAGATACGCTTCACGACCCCGCACGCGGGTGTAACCGGATTCGATGGCCCAGCCGAGGCCGTGGATGGTTCGGACTGCCGTCCTGGCGAGGAAGCGGGCCGAGATGCCAACGCCGTCGAGGGCGGACTCGCCCGCAGAGCGTGCGGTCGGGGTGGCGACGAAGGCGCCGAGGGCGAAACCGCCGGCCGCGCCTACCGCAGCCCCGATCAGGAACTTCGTAGAACCCTGAGCCAACCCCATTACTCCTCCCTGTGCGCCCACATCGCAACGGCGCAAGTTTAGCATAGCGGCCATTCTCAACCCCGGAAGGTTATACTTGCCCGGCGTGCTGGAGACCGGGAAAAAGGACCTTCTGCGGGCCTTGCCCGCCGTGGACGCCGTGCTGCGCGAACCGGCGGCGAAGCCGCTCGCCGCGCGCCACGGTCGCGCTGCCCTGACAGCCGCCGTGCGGGCCGTGCTGGACGATGCGCGTCGTCGCATCCTGGATGGAGACGAATCCCCCGGAGCCTCAGTGCTTGAGGCCGCCTCCCTCCTTCTCTCCGGGCGGGGATTGAAGCGCGTGGTGAACGCCACCGGGGTCATACTGCACACCAACCTGGGACGTTCGGTGCTCTCGGAGCGGGCGGCGGAGGCAGTCGCGCAGGCTGCAACCCGCTACTCCAACCTGGAGTACGACCTCGCCTCGGGAGGGCGCGGCTCCCGCTACGACCACGCGGTTCCCCTGCTGCGTGGGCTGACGGGCGCGGAAGACGCGCTGGTCGTGAACAACTGCGCCGGGGCCACGCTGCTCGCCCTCTCCGCCATCGTTTCGGATGCCGACGGGAGCCTTCCCGAAGACGCGAAACCCGAGGTCATAGTGTCGCGGGGCCAGCTCATCGAGATCGGGGGCGGCTTCCGCATACCGGAGGTGCTTGAACTCTCCGGCGCCAGGCTGCGCGAGGTCGGCGCCACGAACCGCACCCGCCTCGCCGATTATGCGAAGGCCATCGGCGAGAACACCCGCGCCATCCTGTGGGTACATCCGAGCAACTTCGAGATCCAGGGTTTCACCGAATCGGCCAGCGTCGCGGACCTTTCAACCCTGGGACTTCCCGTGATCGCCGACGTGGGGAGCGGCGCGCTTCCGACTTTCGGCGACGAGCCGCGTGTGAGCGATGCCGTCCGGGACGGGGCCTCGCTGGTCCTGTTCTCCGGGGACAAGCTGCTCGGCGGCCCGCAGGCCGGCATCGCCGTGGGCGCAAGAACCTGGATCTCCGCGATGCGTCGCCATCCGCTAGCACGCGCGCTCAGGGCGGACAAGCTCTGCCTCGCGGCCCTGGAGGCGACCCTTGGCGCATACCTCGAAGGCACGGCCTACGAAGATTTGCCCACACCCACCATGTTCCACGCCCCGGTCGAAGGGCTGCGGGAGAGGGCGGACCTTCTGGCCGGGGATCTGGCGCGGGTCGCCTCGGGCTTCGAGGTGGACGTATCACCTTCCGTGGCGCGCAGCGGCGGCGGCACGCTGCCAGTCCACGAGATACCCTCGCTCGCCGTGCGGCTTGGCGGTGGCGACGTGGAGGCGCTTGCGGATCGGCTGCGGGCCGCCGAGGTGCCTGTGGTGGGGCGGGTAAATGATGGACTCTTGTGGCTGGACGTTCGAACGCTCCTGTCAGATGATGAAGTAGCAATCGTCGCGGCCGTGAAAGAAGCTGTGGAGGGCGAAAGTGGCTGAGATGTTGGATCGTCCGGTCGCGCTCACCATCGGGACTGCGGGGCATGTGGATCACGGCAAGACCACCCTCGTGCGACGCCTGACCGGAACGGACACCGACAGGCTGGAAGAGGAACACCGCCGGGGCATCTCCATCGTGCCGGGATACGCCGAACTCGAGTTGCCGGACGGACGCCGGGCTAGCCTGGTAGACGTACCCGGCCACGAGCGGTTCGTGAAGAACATGGTAGCGGGCTCAACTGGCGTCGACGCTTTCCTGCTCGTTGTGGCCGCCGACGACGGCGTGATGCCCCAGACCCGCGAACACCTCGACGTTCTGCGGGTGCTCGGTGTGGAGCAGGGCGTCGTGGCCCTCACCAAGACAGACGCCGTGGATGGGGAGACCATCGAACTGGCGCACCTGGACGTCGAGGAACTTCTGGAATCCACGGGCATCACGGCCCCCATAATCCACGTGAGCGGCGCGACGGGAGAGGGTGAAGACGAGTTGCTCGTGGCGCTGGACGCGCTGGCTGGGGTCGCTGGCGGGAGGGCAGGTGGTCTGGCCCGGTTGCCCGTGGACCGGTCTTTCGTGCTCAAGGGGATCGGGGTGGTGGTCACGGGAACGCTGTGGTCGGGTGAGATCCGGACTGGCGACATACTCCACACGACCTCGGGACTTCGACCGAGGGTGCGTGGCATCCAGAACCACGGCCGTCCGGCGGAAGTCGCAAATCCCGGAGCCCGCACCGCCCTCGACCTCTCAGGCGTCGAGGCGTCAGAGATAGAACCCGGAGACGTACTGCTATCGCGACCAGTCCCTGAGACCCGCATCCTCGACGCCCGCCTGCGGTTGGTGGAGGGCGCGTCCCCACTCAGGCACAACGTCAGGGTGCGCCTGTATCACGGCACGCGCTCGACCAACGCCAGGGTTCGGCTCTTCGATCTCGCGGAACTTGCGCCCGGGGATGACACGCTCTCGCGCCTGACGCTCGAAGGGCCGATGGTGGCGCTCCCCGGTGATCGCTTCGTGCTGCGTTCCCTGAGCCCGCAGATCACCATCGGAGGTGGGATGGTCCTCGATCCATCTCCGGACGGACGAAATCCGGATTTGGAATGGCTCCGCGCGCTGGAGAAGGGAGACGTCGCCAGGGCCGTGCCGCTGGCCCTGGCCCGCTCCCCGAAGAACGGCATGACGGTGGAGGAACTTTCTCTGGCTGTCTCCGCCTCCGCCGAAGCGGCGCAGAACGCCGCTACTGAAGCTGAAAAAGTGACGAAGCTCGGGGATCTGTTCGCCGTCCGCGAAGAGATCCAATCCGCCAGGAAGCGGTTAACCCAGGCCCTGCGGAAGCGTGGAAAAGGGCGTCCGGAAAGCCCCGAACTGACGGTCGCCGAGGCGAGAACGGCCCTGGATCTCACCCCAAAACTCGCTGACGCACTGCTCGCCTCGATGGCCGGCAACGAAGTACGAGTCACCGACACAGGCGTGAGCCTGCCTGATGCGGACGAAGCTCCCCCGGAGCTGGAGCAATCAGCGGCGGCGCTTCTCGAAGAACTGCATCGTGCGGGCGCTGAGCCTCCTGCAACGGAACCCACACCGGCGCTGCGGCTGCTCCTCAAACGGCGGGATGCCGTGGACCTTGGCAACAGGATGTTCGCCGCCAGGGAGGCTGTGGAGGCGGTGCTTGACGAGATAAAAACAGTCTGCCGGGAGGAAGGTGAGATCTCCCTTTCCGGTTTTCGGGACCGCCTCAGAACCAGCCGCAAGTACGCCCAGGCGTGGCTGGAATACTCAGATACCGCAGGCGTGACCAGCCGAACCGGCGACGTTCGCGTCCTCACCCGTCGTTATCGCTAGGTGGTATATAAAGTTCTCAGCCTGGAATGCGTGGGCCTGGTGGCCCGGCTGGTCTTCAAAACCAGTTTGCGGGCGCGTGGCGTCCGTGGCGGTTCGATTCCCCCGCATTCCGCGGATGGAGGCTTCAGGTATCAGGTTTCAGCAGTCAGGAAGGTCGTATGGACAGCGACTTCGCGGCGGCAACGTTCCCAAAAGCCCGGTCGGCATTCAATGCAGAGAAGCTTCCGCCTCCGATCATCACCTGATGCCTGAAGCCCGATACCTGTAACCTGATACCCGAGCGACCGAAGGGAGCAGATAATCGAATTTTCACACCTGGATCGCGAAGGTTCCGCCCGGATGGTGGACGTGGGAGAAAAGACGGTGGTCCGGCGCACCGCGACCGCTGGTGGCCGTGTCCTCATGTCCCCGGCGACTATAGCGCTGTTGCGCGAGCGGGCATTGCCAAAGGGCGATGCGCTGAATACTGCCAGGATAGCCGGGGTGATGGCGGCGAAACGAACGCCGGATCTCATTCCGCTGTGTCACGGTTTGAACCTCACGCACATGGACCTTGACTTCACGGTTATGGATGACGCTGTGGAGATCACGGCGACAGCCCGCGTGAGTGATCGGACTGGGGTTGAGATGGAGGCATTGACTGCGGTTAGCGTTGCCGCCCTGACCATCTACGACATGTGCAAGGCGGTGGACAAGGGGATGGTGATCTCTGACGTCAGGTTGCTGGAGAAAACCAAAGAGGAGGCGTGAAGGCTCGCACGGAGGCCAGGGCGCTTCCATGTAACACTTTAGTCCGCGAGAGTTGCAAGATGCCGGTCGTGCTAGAATCGGCGGATCGAAGACTGACGGATCCAGCCCCAATTCGGGAGACAGAGATCGAGTACGACAACACCGTTCCATACCCAGTGTTCATGGACCTTGAAAGCCGCCGATGCGTGGTCGTCGGGGGCGGGGAGGTCGCAAACCGGAAGGCGCGCAAGCTCCTGCAGGCGCGGGCTGGGGTTGTGGTGATCTCACCGGAGATAAAGCCCGAACTGGAGAGCGTGGCTGTCGAGATACTGAGGCGACCTTTCGAAGCTGGGGATCTGGAAGGAGCATTTCTGGCTTTCGCGGCTACTGACTCGCGGGAGGTCAACGCGGCGGTGGCGCGGGAGGCTGATGATAAGGGCATCCCCGTGAACGTCGTGGATCTGCCGTCCGAGGGGAGTTTCGCGGTTCCATCGGTGCTGCGGCGCGGGAGGATGCAGGTCGCGGTTTCGACCGGCGGGGCGTCTCCTTCGCTGGCGCGTTCAATCCGGGGCGAGCTAGAAGGCATCTTCGGGCCGGACTGGGCAGGGCTCGTGGAGGAACTGGCGGTGGCCCGGATGAGCGGAGAGAAGGCGGACGCGAGGCTGGAGAGCGAGGTGGATCGTTGCTTGTCGCAGTTGCGGGGATGAGCCATCGTTCGGCCCCGATCGAGGTTAGGGAAAGAGTAGCCTTTCCACCGTGCGCGGGCCGCGCCTTTCTGCGGCGGTTGATCGACGATGGCGTGGCGGCTGAGGCCGTACTGATCTCCACCTGCAACCGCACAGAGGTGTACGTCGTGGTGGAACGCGAGGAGAGCCGGGAGGAGATCCTGAACCTCCTGGCCGAAGATCGCGGCGCGGATCGCGCATCCCTGGAGCGGGACACGTACTGGCTCACGGACGCAGATGCCGTGCGACACCTGTACCGGGTCGCATCCTCGCTCGATTCGATGGTGGTTGGGGAAGCCCAGATCCTCGGCCAGGTTCGCGACGCCTACCGATCCGCGACCGAGGAACAATGCACGGGCCCGATTCTCAACCGCCTGTTCCATACCTCGCTCCGCGTCGGAAAGATGGTCCGCTCGGAGACCGGGATCGGCGACAGTTCGCTCTCTGTGCCGAACGTAGCCGTGAAGCTGGCCGAAGAAGTCTTCGGGTCGCTGGAAGGTCGGCGCGCCCTGATCCTGGGTGCCGGTGAGATGAGCGAACTTGTGGTGCGCAATCTGAAGGACAGGGGCATCTCCGACCTTCGCATCGCCAACCGCACCCCCGAAAGAGCCAGTGACCTGGCCGGTAAAGTCGGCGGCACAGCAGTCGGTTTTGACGTCCTGGCCCACGAATTGTCGAAAGTGGATGTCGTAGTCAGCTCTACCGGCTCGGGCGATTGGGTCGTCGGCAACGAGCTGGTAGCGGGGGCGATCGAAGGCAAAAAGGAGCCGCTGTTCGTCGTGGACATCGCCGTTCCCAGGGATGTTGATCCGGTGGTGCAGACTCTGGAGCGCGTCTACCTATACGACATAGACGACCTTCAAGCTGTGGTCGAGCGTAATGCCGATGACCGTGAGGCTGCCGCCGAAACAGGCGAGGCACTGATGGGGCCGGCTGTTCTGGAATACATGAACTGGCTATCTACCATCCACATTGTGCCGCTGATCCAGGAGCTTCGGGACGGGGCGGAGCGGATCCGGCGCCACGAGGTCTCCCGCGCCCTGAAGAAGATGGAAGTTTCTCCCGAGGAAGAGAAGAGCATCGAGCGGATGAGCCACTCCCTAGTGAACAAACTCTTGCATGGTCCCATCGCCGAATTGAAGGCGCTCGCTGAAGCCGGGTCTCCCGTGGATAGCGTCGAGGTCAGGCGGAGGCTGCTCGCCCTCGAAGGCATCGAGGTGGAACTGCACCGCCCGCAACAAGATATCCTATGAACCTCGATTTCAAGGTAACGCTCGGGACGCGGGGGTCGAAGCTCGCCATTGTCCAGGCAGAGTACGTGGCCGGGAAACTGCGGGCTGCGGGGTTGGATGTCGAAATTCGGATCATAAGGACTACCAGCGACCACCTACCTGATACACCGCTCGCCGTCATAGACCGGCGCGACGTGTTCACCCGGCAGTTGGACGAAGCGTTGATCTCTGGGGACGTGGATCTCGCAGTTCACTCTTTGAAGGACGTGCCAACTGAGTTGCCTGATGGAATAGAGATCATGGCATTCACCGAGCGCCATGATCCGCTCGACGTTCTAGTATCCGAAGAACGCCACGACGTGGACGGGCTGCCGGAAGGGGCTAAGGTAGCTACCTCCAGCCTGCGCCGCCGGGCGCAACTTTTGCACCGCCGTCCGGATCTTGAGGTCTCGGAGATCCGGGGCAACGTGGACACGCGGGTTCGCAAGCTGCGCGAAGGGGAGGCTGACGCCCTCGTACTGGCACGGGCTGGGCTGGAGCGTCTCGGCCTCGATGCGCCGCACACCGTCGTTCCGCCGGATGTGATCCTTCCGGCCGTCGGGCAGGGCGCGCTCGCCATCGCCGCACGCGGGGACACCCCGCTTCGCGAGACCGTGTGTGAAGCACTCAACCATCCATCGACCGAGGGTTCGGTTCTGGCTGAGCGTGCGATGCTTCGAACGCTGGAGGGCGGCTGCCGGGTGCCTGTCGGGGCGCTTGGCGTCGTGGAAAGCGAACAGGTTTGGCTGCGTGGGATCGTGGCTTCGCCGGATGGCGCGCTGGTGTATCGGGGTGAGGCGGTGGGAAGGGATCCCGAAGAAATCGGGGAGCGGTTGGCGCGGGAACTTCTGGATCAGGGGGCCGAGATCGTGCTCGGGGAGATCCGGGAGTTGAGGAACCCGTGATCTACCTGGTTGGCAGCGGTCCCGGAGATCCCGGCCTGTTCACCGTCAAGGGCGTTCGTTGCATGGAACAGGCTGACGCCGTCGTCTACGACCGTCTCGCCCCTGAAGCCCTCTTGCGTTGTGCGAAGCCAGACGCGGAGCGTATCTACGTCGGCAAGAAGCCCGGCGAACCCACCATGCCGCAGGAGGAGATCAACGCCCTGCTCGTGGAGCTGGGACGCGCCGGAAAGACCGTCGTCAGGTTGAAGGGCGGAGATCCCCACGTGTTCGGGCGCGGCGGGGAGGAGGCGCTCGCTCTGCTGGAAGCCGGGCTCCCATTCGAGGTAGTCCCCGGCGTGACGAGTGGTATCGCCGCACCAGCGTACGCCGGTATCCCGGTCACCCACCGCGGTGTCTCCACCAGCGTCGCCTTCGTCACGGGGCACGAGGATCCATCCAAAGGTCATCAGGATGTGAACTGGGAGAAGGTGGCGAACGGGGCTGACACGCTGGTGCTGTACATGGGCGTTGGTCGTTTGGCTGAGATCTCTTCGTCACTCATCTCCGCTGGCAGAAGCCCAGAAACACCGGTCGCCGTCATCCGATGGGGCACGATCTCCGAGCAACGCACAGTCACCGGGACGCTCGAAGACATAGCGGAGCAGGTTTCGGAGGCAGGGCTGAAGCCGCCGGCTATCACCGTCGTCGGGGAAGTCGCGGCGCTCAGGGAGAACGGGCTCGACTGGTTCGAGAGGCGTCCGCTTTTCGGGCGGAGCGTCGTCGTCACCAGGGCGCGGGCTCAGGCTGGAGAGCTGTCCGCAAAGCTCGAAGGGCTCGGAGCTGAAGTCGTCGAGTTCCCGACCATCGAGATAGCGCCGCCTGGGGACTTCGGGCCGCTGGATGACGCAATTCGCGAGCTGGATTCCTTCGACTGGTTGATTTTCACGAGCGTGAACGGCGTGGATGCTTTCGTCGAGCGGTTGAGACATCATGGGCTTGACCTGCGCGCCGTCTCCCGGGAAACAAGGATCGCGGCCATCGGACCAGCGACCGCCGAGAGGATCGAAGCGCTCGGCCTGCGGGTGGACGTGGTGCCAGCCGAGTACAGGGCCGAGCCTTTGCTCGAAGAAATCGCTGGCGAATCGCTCGCCGGGAAGCGCATCCTCATACCGAGGGCGAAGGTCGCCCGCGAGGTTCTGCCGGAGCGGCTGCGGGAGGCTGGCGCAGATGTAGTTGTTCCCCCTGCATACGAATCCAGGCCATCTGCGGAGGGGAAGGAAGATGTGGCATGGCGGCTGGAGCGCGGGGGAGTGGATTGCGTTACCTTTACCGCCAGCTCGACTGTCGAGAACTTCGTGCGGGCTTTCGGCGCGGATGCGGCTCGTCTGCTGACAGATACGCGGGTAGTGTGCATCGGGCCGATCACGGCTGACACCGCCAGGGAGCACAGTATTCGGGTAGACGCAGAGGCCCGGGAGTACACGATCCCCGGTCTCATCGAGGCGGTGTTGGATCTCTTCGCCGCCGATCCTGTAGATGTAGCGAGAGGAGATCTTTAACGTGGCATTCCCCCAGCAAAGGCTACGCAGAACCAGGCGAACGAGCGCGCTGCGCGGCCTGGTGCGCGAGACCCGGCCCTCGCCGCAGGACTTCATATATCCGATCTTCGTGGTCGCGGGAGAGGACGTGAGGAGGCCGGTGGATTCGATGCCGGGAATCTTCCAGCTCTCCATAAACCACGCGGTCGCTGAGGCGAAGCGGGCTTATGATCTCGGAATCCCAGGTGTGCTCCTCTTCGGCATCCCGGCGGACAAGGATGAGGCGGCGAGTGGAGCATACGATCCCGAGGGTATAGTCCAGCTCGCTACGCGGGCTATAAAAGACTCGATGCCGGATCTCCTGGTCGTCACGGACGTGTGCCTCTGTGAATATATGAGCCACGGTCACTGCGGCGTCGTTGAGAAGGATACGGGATACATCCTGAACGACGTGAGCCTTGAGCTTCTGGCGCGGACGGCGTCAAGTCAGGCTGAGGCCGGGGCCGACATCGTGGCGCCATCTGACATGATGGACGGGCGGGTTGCGGCAATCCGGGCGGATCTGGATCGTGAGGGGTTCGAGGAGACCCCGATCATGGCCTACGCCGCCAAGTACGCCTCAGCCTTCTACGGGCCATTCCGGGAGGCCGCCGAGAGCGCCCCCAGCTTCGGCGATCGCCGAAGCTACCAGATGGACCCGGCCAACGCCCGAGAGGCGCTGGTCGAGGCCGGGTTGGACGTGGAGGAGGGCGCGGACATCGTTATGGTCAAGCCCGCTCTGCCTTACCTGGACGTGCTGCGCCGCGTGCGCGAGACGACCGACCTGCCCCTGGCAGCGTACAACGTGAGCGGCGAGTACTCGATGGTCAAGGCCGCCGCCCAGAACGGCTGGCTGGACGAGGAGCGGGCGGTCCTAGAGGCGCTCACGGGTATCAAGCGCGCCGGCGCGGACATCATCATCACGTACCACGCCCCGGACGCCGCCCGGTGGTTGTCTGGATAAGGCACGATAACGTTGTAAGGGCGGTACGTTGTAAGGGCGGTTCGCGAACCGCCCTTACAGGTCACACGACGCATCCCCGTCCCATCCAGCCTACCTGGACGGGCTTGCCCTCCTCGACGATCACGGGCACGGTCCGGTTGCCGCCGGTGATCTCCAGCATGCGCTCGTGGGCTTCCTGGTCTCTCTCCACGTCGTACTCGACGAAGTCCACGCCGCGCCACTCGAGGTCCTCGCGCGCCGCCTCGCTGTAGGGGCATCCCGCGGTGGTGTAGAGTTCTACCTGCATGGTTCAAATCCTAGCAAGTGTTGTGCACCTAGCGGGAGAGTAGCGTCAGCGAGCGCATGGCGCCCCTTCGTAGAGGAGTCAGTAGTTGGGCATCGAGCTGAAACCGATCGGCTTCGCGCGGGTAGCGGCTAAAGAAGTGCCGCGGAGCTGGCGCCGCTCCGAGCTGGAGGGGATGCTGATTATCGACGACGAGTACGTGGGAGGGCTTGCGGACATCGAGCCGGGCCAGAGGATCGTGGTGATCTTCAACTTCCATAGAAGCCCCGCGTTCTCCGTGGAGTTCCTCCGGCAGACGCCCCCGCACACCGGGAAGGAGACGGGGATCTTCAGCATCTGCTCGCCGATCCGTCCGAACCCTGTAGGGATGTCGGTTCTGGAAGTGCTTGAGGTCGAGGGCGCGGTCGTCTACGTCAAGGGACTGGACATGCTAGATGGCACCCCCATACTCGACATCAAGCCGCACATCGAGCACAGTCGGGGATGAGCCCTCCCTTGTGCCGGCCGGACTGTGCCGGCGTAGTGCTTTGAACCGGTCTACCCTACGTAGATCAGCTCCGAGCGCTTTCCTGATCGGTAGGTACGCCGCCCGCGGGCTCGTAGAGTCCTGGATCACGAACAAACGGGTCAGGGAGCTGGATGAAGGCGTCGAGGAGCACGGCTGGAGGATGCTGATCATCACCAGGCTGGTGCCCCTGTTCCCTTTCAACTTGCAGAATTACGCCTACGGTCTGACCAGGATCGGGATCGGCAGCTACGTGTTCCTGACCGCTCTTTGCATAGTGCCCGGGGTGAGCGTGTACACGTTCGCTGGTGGCTCGCTGGCGAGCGCGAGGGAAGACCTGACCAGGACCTTCGCGTATCTGGGCGTTGCGGCGGTCTTCTTCGTGCTGGTCTCCCTAATCTCCGGATGGCTGGGTAGGAGAAATGGGCGATAGGTCGCTTGGTTCATGTTCGGCGCTGGCCGGGCGGAGGGATTCCTGATCCGTGCTGTACCCTACTCCGTACCAAACTCACCGGTCGCGACTGACTGCTATCGACGTCGCATCTTGTTCGGACAATAAGAGTGGCACCGGATGTGGGGAGATCTGAAGATGAAGAGGGGATTCTATTTTGAAGCTTAGAGTCTTGATGATGGTCGCTCTGGCCGCGACGCTCTCAATGTCGGTTGCCGCCTGCGGGAACGCAAGCGGCGGAGCCGACGATGCGGGTTCTCAGGGAGAAGACCGCTCTTTTGCGGAACTCGAGACGGAAGCCAGAGGCACAACCGTCAACTTGTCACTGTACGGTGGGGACGACGCTATCAACGCCTACGTTGACGATTACGTGACGCCGGAGCTGAAGAAACGCTATGGCATCGCCTTAGAGCGCACGCCCCTTACCGACACCGCCGACGCCGTAAACAAGCTACTCAACGAGAAGCAGGTGGGTAAAGGGAAGGGAACGATAGACCTCGTCTGGATCAACGGTGAGAACTTCGCCACCGGAGCCGAGGCGGACCTTTGGTTCGGCCCCTGGGCCGAGAAGCTCCCAAACGCGAAGTATGTAGACTGGGAGAGCCCGAGCATAAACCACGACTTCGGCTACCCGGTCGAGGGCCGCGAAGCCCCCTGGGGCAAGGCGCAGTTCGTCATGATCTACGACTCCGAGAAGGTCGAGGACCCGCCAAAAAGCCTGGATGAGCTGCTCGACTGGACCGAGGAGAACCCCGGCCACTTCACTTATCCCGCGCCGCCGGACTTCACCGGAAACGCCTTTATAGAGCAGGTCCTCTACGGCGTGACGGGCCAGGTCGAACCCTTCCAGAAGTCCTTCGACGAGAAAGTCTTCAATCAGAAGTCTCCGGAGGTCTACGACTTCCTGAACGAGCTGGAGTCGAACCTCTGGCGCGAGGGCGAGACCTACCCCGGGTCGCAGGCGAAGCTGGAGGAGTTGTACCAGAACAGCGAGGTCTACATCTCGATGAGCTACAACCCGCAGCTTGCTCAGCGCCAGGTAGACAAGGGCCTCTACCCGGAGAGCACCCGCACCTATCTCCTGAACGGCGGCACCCTCAACAACACTCACTACCTCGCCATCCCGTTCAACGGCCCCAACAAGGCCGGAGCACAGGTCGTCGCGAACTTCCTTCAGAGCCCGGAGGCACAGGTAGAGAAACAGGACCCGAACGGCTGGGGCGACCTGACTACCCTGGACGTCGATCGGCTGCCGAAGAATATCCAGAAGAAATTCGCCGAGCCCGAGGGCGAAGCCACGCTCTCCACACGCGAGCTACAAGAGAATCGTGTCCCTGAGGCCCGCTCCGAGTGGCTGCTGGAGCTGGAGGACGGTTGGCAGGAGAAGGTTCTCAAGGAGTAGGGCTTGGGAGGTAGAATCAAGATAGCACTGCTTCTCACGCCGGCCCTGCTGGTTATAGGGGTGCTCTTCGCCGGGGGCCTCGTCTCCGCCGTCGTCCAGTCCCTTGGCTACCTGCCCGCTATCGGTCAGACGGAGATAAGCCTCGACGCCTACCGCGAGGTCCTTACCGGCGAAGATTTCCTCGACTCGTTCCTCCTGACCGTCTACGTTGCGGGAGCCTCGACGATCATATCGACGATCTTGGCCGTGCTGGCGGCGCTGGTGTTGCGGCGTAGCAGCGGGCGG
>JACDAR010000012.1 GCA_013695335.1 Rubrobacter sp. | reverse complement strand
CGTAGGGAGTATGCCGGACGCCATAGCTCGCACCCCGTCTCCGCTTGGGAAACAGGCGGGTGTTCTGGCGCTACTGTATTTCTCGATAGCTGAACGGAACCTCGCGCTGGGTAAAACCCTCTTCAAGAAAACCTGACATGGAACGCCGAGAAGGTACCCGGAGGTTTGTTTTGCGAGATTCTGCATAAAACCAGGAGCAACTCCGAATCCAGAACGTTTTTTACGGCCGAGAACGCCGATTATTGAAGGCTTGCGTGTATCGGCCACTGGTGTTCCTGGTGTCGAACGATGTAAGGGGGATCTCGCGGATCTTCCCATCAGTCCCAGAGCAGGAGGTGTGGCGTGGCAAAGGAGCCGGTACCCAAAGACGAAGGAACTCAAGAAACACCGACCCGTCAGGACGTGGACGTTTTGCTCGACGTTTCGGAGCTCGAGGTCGACAAGATCAGCCTCGAGGTCGAGGGTCTGAGGGCGCACGTCTCCGTGCTCGCGGAGCTTGCGAGCCTCGTGAGCTTGCAGATCGGGGTGGACGCGAGGCTGGATCGGGTGAAGCTGGAGATCGAAGGTGTGCGGGCGAAGGTACTCTTGAAGGTCAGGCTCGAGGACATCCGTGCCATTCTGGAGAAGGCCCTGGAGACGGTGGCCGAGCATCCAGAGATCCTGGAGAACCTTACCCGGACGTTGGACGAGGTGCTCACCGGGAAGCTGAGCGATGCGCTGGGCGCGCTAACGACGACCCTCGAGGACCTCGAGGAAGGTGCCACGGTGGACGGTCCCCTCAAGAGCAGCCTGGAAGAAGTTCGAGCGACCCTCGAAGGAATCCTCAACGACGCAGAGCAAGGAGTTGCCCGTGGGGCTCTGCCCGCTGGACCTGCGGAAGGCACACCGTCGAGTCCCTGAAAAGATAGGAAGGATCCTCCGGTAGGAGGGCTTCTCCGCGCCCCTCGCAGTCCTCCGATGCCAGGTAGAGGGGGCCAGCGGCCGGGTCGAGGGTCCTGCGGGCGGCGTGGAGGGCCTTGCGGAGGCTGTCTATTAGAGGCCGCTCTCCTGCGCGAGTCGGGCCAGGAGATCCATCGCCTGCTCACGGCGGCGACGATCGGGAGCCAGGGCGAGAAGCTTTACCAGGGCGGCAGCCTTCTTCAGATGCCACTCGTCTTGCCGGATGGTCCGGGAGCCTACCGAGACGAGACTCGAAACCCGCCAGGCAACCATACCCGTACCGCCTTGGACCGAGTCGCGCCCTCAAAGCCAGCGGAGGAAATCATCCCCATCCTTCGTCTACACTCGGAAGCAGCGCTTCCCGCTCTATCGTTTGTCATTTTACAAGATCGAAGCACGCGCCCACGAATCAAAGAAAAGTCGGGCGGATCACAGACCATCCGTTGCAGATGACCTTTTCTTGGGGCCCTTGCCTCGCCTTCTAGATGAGTGATATTTGAAACTTTTCTAGGCTAACTCCAGAGTACGCTGCCAGGATGAAGTTCGCAGAATCTAACCTCCATGCACACCTGTGCTAGCGGCCACCGATTGTCTCTCGCGCCCTACAGCCAGCTATGCGCCCGCCACTTCGTGAGATTGCTACTCTACGTTCGGATTGCAAGCAACGTTGTTCTCGTTGGTTATGAACGGCACGAATGGGGGCTCGGAATAATGAGCATTGCCGGGATTGTTGTAGCCGGAGTGCCCGTCCTCCTGGGCGACGTGGGAGATATATTGCCCGGGACGTTCGCTTTTGCATGCAGACGGACCAAGCTCTGCCGCGAACGCGGGTGCGACGCTGGCCGCAAACATGACTGTCACTACAGAAACTCCCGCGATGATGCGCCTCATCTAGCCTCCTCCGTGCTGACTATCCTCGATGAATCGTCCCGCCCTCGGAAGCATGTCAGCCGCCAGGGACCGCGTCTACCCCAAATTAGCAAGTGAGGACCCTACCTATGAGGATATATGCAGGCAGCCTTCAAAAACCTGCAGATGGGCTACGCGAGCGCGATGGAAGTTGTGTTGTTCCTGATACTGCTGGCCTTCACCGCCTTCCAGTGGCGGATAACTCGCCAGGGCGATGGCGTCTAGCGAAAGGAGTGTGAGATGCTCAAGTCGATGTCCGCGGCCGCGAGCCTGGGGAAGAAGGAAGGGTCCGGCGGGTTCAAAGTCGGTAACGCCGTGGTCTTGGCGCTTCTGGTGTTGGGCGCGCTGCTTATGCTCTTCCCGATCTACTGGATGTTCGCAACGGCGATACGGCCCACCGACCACTTGTTCGACGGCAAGTTCGACATCATCCCCAACGACCTCGTGTGGAGCAACTTTTCTACAGCGTGGAGCAGCCTGCCGTTCGAGACGTACTACATAAACTCGTTCGCGATCGCGCTCATCGCCGTGGTCGTGACGGTGTTCATCAACCTGCTGGCAGGGTACACGTTCGCCAAGTACAAATTCTGGGGGCGCGACGTGCTTTTCTTCATGCTGCTCGCCACGTTGATGATCCCGATTCAGGTCATCATGGTCCCCGAGTTCTTCGTGGTCGCGAAGCTCGGGTGGGTGAACACCTGGTGGGGTGTGCTCGTGCCGCGGGCGGCTGAGGCTTTCGGCATCTTCATGGTCAGCCAGTTCATGGTCAGCATCCCTGATGAGCTCATAGAGGCTGCGAGACTCGATGGGGCAGGGGAGTTCGAGATCTTCCGTAAGATCGTGCTGCCAAATTCGTGGCCCGTGATCGCGGTCCTCACCATATTCACGTTCATGTGGCGCTGAAACGATTTCTCGTGGCCGCTGGTCGTGCTCCACGACCCATCGTCGTACACGGTGCCGCTCGGGCTGAACTTCATGAAGGGCCTGTACTATACGGACTGGACCGGCTTCATGGGCATGTCGCTGGTCTCCATCCTGCCGACGCTTTTGATCTTCGTCTTCTTCCAGAGATACTTCGTGCAGGTAATAGCCGGCAGCGGTATGAATTAGGCTGGATATGCACCGGATAATCAGAGACAGAAAGGAAGGATCGACATAACCAGGATAGCTTTCATCGGCGCTGGGAGCGTCGTGTTTACCAAGAACCTGCTCACCGACATTCTGAAGTTCACCGAGCTTCGCGGGGCGGCCATCGCCCTGCACGACATAGACCCCGAACGCCTGGAGACTGCCGGGATGATGGCTCGCTGGACCTCGGAGCAACTCGGCGCGGGCGCGAAGATCGAAGAGCACCTCGACCGGCGGTCGGCGCTCGACGGGGCGGACTTCGTTATAAACATGGTCCAGATCGGGATGCACCAGGCAACGCTCACGGACTTCGAGATCCCACGCCGCTACGGCCTGAAGCAAACTATAGGCGACTCCATGGGTGTTGGCGGCATCTTCCGTGGCCTGCGCACCATCCCGTTCATGATGGACCTGGCCCGTGACATGGAGGACCTCTGTCCCGGCGCGCTCCTCCTGAACTACACCAACCCCATGGGCATCCTCACGTGGTCGGTGTACAGAGCCTTCCCCGATCTCAACGTCGTCGGCCTCTGCCACAACGTGCCGTACACGGTGCGCGAGATCGCCGCATACATCGGAGTGCCGCACGAGGAATTAGTTTATGAAGGGGCCGGTATCAACCACGTAGTCTGGCTTACCCGACTGGAACATAACGGTGAGGACGCATACCCGCGACTCTTCGCTGCGATGGAAGACCCGGAGATCTACGCGAAGGACAGGGTGCGTTTCGAGTTGATGCGCCGCTTCGGGCGCTTCGTGACCGAGTCCAGCGAGCACAACGCCGAGTACACACCTTACTTTCTGCGGGACGACGGCCTGATCTCCCGCTACGACGTTCCAGTGGACGAGTACGTGCGCCGCAGCGAGCAGAACCTCATCGAGTACGCCGAGACCCGCCGCAAACTCCTGGCAGGTGAGTCATTCCCGCTGGAGCGCAGCGTGGAATACGGCTCGCTCATCATCCACTCGTTCGTCACCGGCCAGCCGCGCATGGTCTACGCAAACGTCGAGAACACGGGCCTCGTCACCAACCTCCCTGACGACTGCTGCGTGGAGGTTGCGGCCGCCGTGGATGGGACCGGCATCAAGCCGTGCCACTACGGAGAACTACCTCCGCAGCTCGCGGCCAACTGCACGCCGCACGTGGCGGTGCAGGATCTTACGGTGCGGGCAGTGCTAGAAGGAAATCGGGACCACGTCTACCACGCGGCCATGCTCGACCGCCACGCATCAAGCGTCCTGTCCCTGGAGGAGATACACGACATGGTGGACGATCTGATCTCCGCACACGCAGACGTCCTGCCGGAGGCGATAAGAAGCTAGATTTTTGGAGGCCCAGAAGATTCGCGTACTACGAGCGAGGTCGCAAGCTCGACTCTGCTGCTCTCCAGCTTCTCTCCCGCGATGGTTTGCAGCAGCATCCTGGTTGCGAGGGCGCCCATCTCCCTGACGGGCTGGCGGACTGTAGTGAGGGCTGGTGTCAGTAGTCGCGAGAGCGGCAGGTCGTCGAAGCCGATCACGCTCACGTCGTCCGGCGTGCGCAACCCGGCTTCGTACAGCGCCCGGTAGACGCCCATCGCCTGGAGATCGTTGCCAGCGAAGATCGCGGTCGGCGGCTCGTCGAGTCGAAGCAGGTTCTTTGCAGCCTCATAACCCGTCTCCGCCACGAACCCTCCGGCCTGATGAAGGCGCGGATCTACTGCCACACCCGCTTCTTGCAGGGCCGTGCGGTAGCCTGCGACCCTCTCCCTGGTGGATTTGAAAGAAGGCCCGCCGATGATGGCGATTCGCCGATGCCCGAGCGAGAGCAGATGCTCCGTCGCGGCGAATCCTCCCGCGAAGTTGGTCGCGCCCACAGAGGCCACGCCGACCGGGATCTCACCCCGATCATCGACCAGCGCGACCGGGATGCCGCGGTTATGTAGCTCCGCAAGGTGGGTGAAGTGCTCGTCGGGCAAGACCAGGATGGCCCCATCGGTGCCGTGTTCGAGTACCCGCGCCATCCAGCGCCGATGGCGTCTTTCCTCGTCGTGGGTCGCCGTGAGAACCATCGAGAGGCCAGCGCGTTCCAGCGTCTCCTCGACGCCGCGGATGATCTCAGCGTGGTAAGGGTTGTCCACCTCTTTGACCACGAGGTTGACGGACCCGGAGCGTCCAGCGCTCAAAGCGCGCGCGGCCCCATGCCTGACGTAGCCGCGCTCGGCGATCACACGCTCCACCCGCTCCCGAGTCGTCGCCGCCACCCCAGGCTGCCCGTTCATCACCTTCGAGACCGTGGGCTTGGAGACCCCGGCGAGGGCCGCAATCTCAGCCATCGTGGGCTTCCCGTTTCCTGAACGGCGTCGTCTCATTCCAGCCTTCTAAAAACCGGTTTCCAAACAGAAGGGCCGGTTGGGAAAGCGAGGAGGACGGTAATGGCTAGAGGTCTGTCGCGGCGTGATTTTCTGCGCGCTGGCGGGGGAGCGTTGGTGGGGGCCTACGCGCTCGGTCTGGCTGGTTGCGGTGGCGAGGAGGGCAGTTCCGGGGGTAGCAACTCACTCGAGTTCTGGGCTTTCGACGAGGGAAGGGCGGATCTGGCGCGGGCGGCCCTCAAGACCGATGCCTGGAAGAAGGAGTACGGGAAGGTGAAGGTCAACTTCAGGATCTTCCCCTACGAGCAGATGCACGACAAGCTCCTGACGGCGCTCGTTTCCGGGAAGGGCGCGCCTGACATCGCGGACGTGGAGATCTCCCGTTTCTCCAACTTCATCAAGGGTGATGACCTTCCGTTCGTGGACCTGACGGGCAAGATCGGGAGCGATATAGACGACGTGTACAAGCCTGCGGCCAACCGATCCGTGGACCTGGAACGGCAAGATCTACGGGGTCGGCAACGAACTGAACACATGCGTCCTCGCCTACCGCAAGGATCTGATGGACGGCGCTGGCATCAAGATGCCGCTCGACACCTGGGACGACGTGGTTGCTGCGGGTCAGGAGCTATCCAACGCCGACCGCAAGATGTTCGCCCTGCACGACCTTGCGTTCGGGGATCATTACATGCTCTCCCAGAGCGCTGGCACCGCGTACTTCGATGGCAGCGGCAAATACATCGGGGACAACGACAAGAGCGTCGAGGCCATGCAGTTCCTCCACGACATGGTTTACAAACTGGATATCGCCGGGATCGCCTCCGTCGTCGCCAGCGACAACTGGTATCCGCCGCAGTACAGGGCCGCCTTCAAGGCGGAGAAGTTCTTCTCGCTCTTCGGGCCGCCGTGGCATCTCAGCTTCCTGCTCACTGACGTTCCGGATCAGTCGGGCAAGTGGACCGTGCAGAAGTTGCCTTCGGGGCTCGGAGACGGGCTGCCGACCGCCAATTTCGGCGGCACGGGCCAGTGCATAACCACGCAGAGCGGGGACGTGGACGCGGCATACGACCTCGTCCGCATAGCCAACCTCACGACCGAGGGCGTGGTCGCGGACTTCAAGGCTCGGACGGCGTACCCGGCGTACAAGCCAGCGTATGAGGACCCTGCGCTTCAGCAGCCCCAGGAGTACTTCGGGGGACAGAAGATAGGCCAGATCTACTCGGAACTCGCAGGCCAGTTGCCGACGTTCAACCAGTCTCCGGTGTGGGGGCAGGCAACCGAGGCGCTCGCCCGGGATGTCGTCACCCCGGTCATGCAGGACAAGGAGGACGCCAGGTCCACGCTTACCAGCCTGGCCGATACCATCGCGAGCATGAAGCAGTAGGCGGACCCATAGCGTGGCCCAAACGACCCAGCAACAGGAGAGCCGGGGACGCAAACTCGGCAGGAGGAGGGCTAGCGGCAGGGGTACCATCGCGCCGTACCTTTTCCTGCTGCCGTTCTTCCTCATCTACGCGACGTTTCTCGTCTATCCCGTACTTGCCGCGTTCCGGCTGAGCTTCTTCGAGTCCTCTGGCTTCGGTGGCGACACGTTCACCGGCCTCGACAACTACGTGCGGCTGGCGCAGGACCCGCGCTACCTGGAAGCCCTGAAGAACACCACCCTGTATGCGCTGGCGAGCGTCTTCGTACTCAGCCCGCTGGCGCTTTTGGTGGCTGTGACTATTCGGTCTTTCGTGGTGCCGACCGCGGCTTTCAAGAGCTTCTACCGCATAGTGTTCTTCCTGCCGTTCATCACGTCATTCGTCGTGATCGCCCTGATGTTCAACCTTGTCTTCAACAACGACTTTGGCCTCCTGAACAACGCGCTCTCCGCGGTCGGGTTGCCCACTGTCGATTGGCTGAAGAACGAGCAGGTGTCGCTGCTTGCGATAGTCATGGTCGGTATCTGGACTTTCCTTGGGATCAACGCGTTGTACTTCCTCACGGGGTTGCAGAATATCCCCGAAGAGGTCATTGAGGCGGCGGCGGTGGATGGGGCGAACAGGTTGCAGACCTTCTGGCGGATCACGCTTCCGCTTCTGAGGCCCGTGATCCTGTTCGTCATAGTGCAGGCTACGATCTTCTCGTACCAGCTATTCGAGATACCGTTCCTGCTCACCAACGGCGGCCCTTCGGACTCGACCTTGACGCTCGCTATCTACCTGTACGAGGTTGGGTTCAGGGAGTTCGATAGGGGATATGCCTCGGCTATCGGATATTCGCTGGCGATAATCGCGATAGTCCTGGCGGCTGCGCAGTTGCTCCTGGCCCGCAGGTTCGACAGGTAAGGAGGTTCGGCGGAGATGGTGGGAAACAGGTTCTGGACGAGGTTCTGGCAGATAGCCGTCAACGCCGTGTTGCTTGTAGTCGTGATCCTGTTCTTGATGCCGTATCTGTACATGGTCAGTTCATCGTTCAAAGAGGGTGGTGAGATCTTCTCGATCCCTCTCAAACTACTGCCCGATGGACTATATCTCGGGAACTACGAACTACTTTTCGAGAAGACCAGCTTCGCCCGCTGGTTCGCCAACAGCGTCTTCGTCGGTCTCTCGCGCACGGCGCTTGCGGTCGTGGTCTCGGTGATGGCGGGCTACGCCTTCGCCAAGTTCGATTTCCGCTTCAAGAACGCGCTGTTCCTGTTCGTGATTGCGACGCTCACACTCCCGATCTACGTCCTCATAGTTCCGCTCTACGACATGATGGTGACGCTGGGATGGACCGACCGGTACGTCGCCCTGATTCTGCCGTTCGCCGCACAGGCCATCGGCGTCTTCCTGGCCCGCCAGTACCTGCTCTCCATACCGGATGAGATCCTGGACGCCGCCCGCGTGGACGGGGCGACTGAGTGGGGCGTCTTCTGGCGCGTCGTCCTGCCCCTCTCGACGCCCGTTATGGCTGTCCTCGGCATCCTGTTCTTCACTACAGCCTGGAACGACTTCATCTGGCCGCTCGTCGTGATGACCGAGGACAGCAAGTTCCCGGTCGCCCTCGGGCTGCCGACGCTCCTCGGGCCATACAGCCAGGAGTACGGCGCGGTGATGGCCGGATCCTTCCTCAGCACGCTGCCCATTATCATCGTCTTCCTGATCGCCCAGCGTCGCTTCATCGAAGCCCTCACCTCCGGCGCGGTCAAGGGATGATGCGGACGGTACGCTGGGGCATACTCGGCACAGGTGG
>JACDAR010000311.1 GCA_013695335.1 Rubrobacter sp. | reverse complement strand
GCATGATGTCGTCCTCGTAGCCAAGATAACCGGCCCGCTGGAACCCTGTCTTGTCCATATCCTCGAGGCCGATGAAGTCGTCGTAGCCGAAGTTCTCCGCTAGTTGCGGACGGTCCTCGAACTTCCCCGTGGCGGCCTGGAACATCATGCTCCTGTATCCCTGATCCCCAAGTAATTCTGGCAGGCAACGCACGGGGATACCGTCAGGCTCCGCCTCGTGGATAGCGGTCTCGGGGTGCGGGTAGATGCCACAGTTCACCGAAGTTATGGCTTTGGAGGTGTGCGGGGTGGTGGTGTACGCCCTCTCCACCAGGAGGCTGTGGTCAGCCAGGGAATCCAGGTACGGCGTGGTGTTCGCGTCAGGGTTGTACGGGTCCGTGGACCGCGAGCGGACGGATTCGAGGTGGATCAGGACTACGTTCCGCTTCTCGGTCTGCGGCGTGGCTTCGAGCTTCGCGTTCTCAAGGGAGAGGGCGCGTCGGCTCGCCTCCTCAGTCGTCAGTTCCTCTGCTGTCGGGCTCGTGAAGCCCGTGACCAGCACGTTGACCGGAGGGCTCAGGGAGAAAGACTGGTTCGCGTCAGCCGTCCCAGGCACCAGCGAGAAAGAGACGAATCCGATCGAGATCAGGCACAGCCCAGCAGCGTTCAGGGGGAGTCCCGTCGTCTCCGCAGGGTCCCGCCTCCCGGCGCGCCTGGCGATGGTTCGCGTGACGATCCAGGGGCCAAAGATCACGTACAGCAGCGCCAGGACCAGCACGATCCAGACGTACCAGGGCGCCTCGCTGGCTATGATGTCTTTGATCTCACCCAGCGTGCCAAGGTAGAACACGACAACGCTGTAGTCGAGCGTCGAGCCTGTTGACTGGAAATACTGGTAGGCGGTGGTCGTGATGGTCACCACGATCAGCGAGACGCCGTGGAAGAGCGCCACGATGACCCAGCGCGGCATCCCCCTGCGGGCCACCGAGAACAGCCCGATCCAGAACGCCACATACCCGGCGTTGAAGAGCAGGTCAGACCGTATCAGGGAGAGCGCCCCGAGGGCCCCATGCACATCCCCCTGCGCCGCGACGCCAGCGCATTTCAGGGCAAGGTTGTAAAAGACGAGCGGTATCAGCAACGCGAGCAGATACGCCCAGTCCCTTGGGTCCAACAATCCCCGCAGTATTTTTTGAAGCCCGCCCAACATGGAGGCACATAATATACAACCAGATGGGATCAATCGGGATGCCCCTCCGAACATCCGGTAAAAAGCACGGCGCCACGGAGATTCAGCGACCTGACGCCACCCGGAGGAATCCGCGCAGACCTGGCCCTTTACCCGGCGAACAGGACGTAGACCACGAACATCCCGCCGAGGGCGAGGCTGCCAGTGACGACTATCAGGTAGGTTGTGGTGGTGGGAACGAAGTCGCTGCGGGAGATCTGACGCCGGTTGCGCAGGAACTGCCATGTGCCCATGAGGAGGGTGAGACACCCGAGCAGGGCCATCGCCACCCCAAGGAACGTTGAGACGTCGCCGCTCTGGTTACCTGAAACGTTAGCCAACGCGCCCGCCCGCTCGACTACTATGCCAAGCGAGATCAAACCTACCCCTGTCCTTACCCACGACAGCAACGTGCGCTCGTTCGCCAGATGCTCCCGCGTCTCCGTGGCGCGGTTTTCACCGCCGTTGGCGTCAGTCAAGCCGATACCTGGAGAATTCTCTCGTGGGCTTCGAGGTCTCGCTCCCCGAAGAGGACGAACCGGACGAGGCGCACGTTTTGCAACTTTTCCGACGCTTTGACGACAGTGTGGATTGCCACGCCAGCCGCTTCCTCAACCGGGTAGCCGAAGACGCCCGTGGAGATGGCGGGGAAGGCGACGGATTCAAGCCCGTTGTCGTCGGCGAGCGCGAGGGAGTTACGATAGCAGTTCGCTAGCAACTCGGCTTCGGGATGATCCCTGCCGTAGACGGGGCCGAGGGCATGGATTACGTTGCGGTTGGGGAGGCCGTGGGCGCCGGTGATGACTGCCTCGCCCGGGCTTATGGGGGCGAGCGGAAGCGCCTCTTGTTCGAGGCCGGGACCCGCGGCGCAGTGGATGGCGCCGGCCACTCCTCCCCCGGTTCGCAGTTCCGCGTTGGCGGCGTTGACTACGGCGTCCACGTCGGGCTGGGCTGTTATGTCGCCCCGGACGCACTCGACGGTCGCGCCGTTGGCCTCGCGTTTCATCTCGCCAGTTCTTCCCTGGGATACGCCTGGGCGCCGGATCTCCAGACTGTCTCTACCGAGAGATCCGGCCCAAGAACCGTTACGTCGGCGTCGTAACCAGGGGTGAGGCGGCCCTTGCGGCGCCCCTCGCCGATGAGCCTGGCTGGGGCCGTGGATGCCATGCGGATGGCCTCTGGGATGGTGCATCCGGTGAAGGCGAGCACGTTCTGGAAAGCCTCGTTCATGGTGAGCAGGCTCCCCGCGAGCGCGCCGCTGCCGAGGCGCGCCATGTTTGCGTCGAGGTAGATCCTGCGTGTCGCGAGTGGGTACTCGCCAGGCCCCATTCCGGTAGCTGCGGTCGCGTCGGTGGCGAGGTAGATGCGGTCTGGGCCGAGCATACGGAAGGCGAGGGACACCATCTCGGGGTGAACGTGGAGACCGTCGCAGATCAAACCGCACACCACCCTTGGATGCGCGAAGGCGGCGCCGGGAATTCCAGGCTCCCTGTGATGCAGCCCGCTCATGGCGTTGAAGAGGTGGGTGACGCCAGCTGCCCTGCGGTCGAAGGTTTCGTAGGCGATCTCGAACGATGCCCCAGAATGCCCGGCTGAAACCACGACGCCCCTGGTCGCGGCCAGCGACATGAGGTCGTCCGCGCCTTCGAGTTCGGGGGCGACGGTGAGCATACGGACGGG
>JACDAR010000373.1 GCA_013695335.1 Rubrobacter sp. | reverse complement strand
GTCTGGGAGAGCGTAAGCACCCCGAACACTATCCCCACGCCGAGCACTATGCCCACGGCAGTGAGCAGCGTGCGCTGCGGGCGGCTCCCCAGGTTGCGCAGGCTGAGCCCGGAGAACCTCCGAAGCTTCACGATTGACCCGCGTTCGACGCCAGCCTAAACTCCACGAGACGGGCATGGATTGCCGCTGACAAGTTCATCTCGATGCGGGGAGAGAACATGGAGCAAGGTGAAGCGCCAGTTCGGGACAGGAACTCGAAGGCTGGGATCACATCCCTCGTCATAGCCATCTTGGCGACTGTGGGGGTCGTAGTTCTCTTCGTCATAGCCGCCCTGATCGGGGCCTCGGCCCTGGGCGGGACCGACCCGCAGAGTTTCGATCCCCAGAGCTTCCAGAAATCTGGGGCCTTCGCCGGTTTCGCGCTTGTCGGCATTGGATTCCTGGCCTGCATCATCCTGTACTTCATCGGGCTGGTGCTCGGCCTCGTCGGCGTCTTCCAGAGGCGCAGGAAGCGGCTGTACGCTGTCCTCGGCGCCGTCGCCAACGGACTAGCCGTCCTCGCCATCGTCTCGCTGTTGGTGCTAGGCGCCATCGGGGCGGCGGTTGGGGCGCCGCAATAGACCGGGGTTCTCACCCCGCGCTTTCCAGGGTTTTGATGCGCTCCAGGATCTCATCGTGTTCAGGGGAGCGTGTCTCGTCCACAACCCGCCCATCAGCCAGGAACACCACACGGTCGGCGGTCGCCGCTGCCCGTGGATCGTGGGTAACCATGATGATGGTCTGCCCGTAGCGGGCGGCGGATTCCTTCAGGAGATCTAGCACCCCGGCCCCCGTTTTGGAGTCAAGGTTTCCCGTCGGCTCGTCGGCCAGAACGATGTCTGGGTTGCGAATGAGGGCGCGGGCGATGGCCACCCGCTGCTGCTCCCCGCCGGATAGCTCGTCGGGGCGATGGTTGCGGCGAGCCGTGAGCCCCACCAGGTCCAACATCTCCTCCAGCCGCCTCGTGTGCCGCCCGACCTTCTCACCCGAGATCAGCGCGGGCAATAGTATGTTCTCCTCCGCCGAGAGCGTGGGGATCAGGTTGAAGAACTGGAACACGAACCCCATCCGCTCCCGCCGCAACAGCGTGAGCTTCCTGTCCGAAAGCCCCGAAAGCTCAGTCCCTCCGACGGTCACCGTGCCGGAGGTTGGCTTGTCCAGCGCGCCGAGTATGTGCAGCAGCGTGCTTTTGCCCGAACCGGACTGGCCCATGATCGCCGCGAACTCCCCGCCCGGAAACCTGAGCGATACCCCATCCAACGCCCGAACCGCGGTCGAACCTTCGCCGTGGACCTTCTTCAGATCCAAAGTCTCGACCGCCGCATCCCTACCACTTTCCACCAGCCGAGTATATCCACGGGGCAAGCCCCGCCGATGAAAGCTGCGACACACGCCTTCGAGACCGTACGAGGTTCGCCTTGATTCTCAGGATTGTGCAAATCTATACTTGAACAAGAGATCACGGCTACAACAACCTGGAGGCGGTGGACGTGGGATGGATTATGGGGTACACCTTCCACTGATGGCCCTGGACGACCGTCCCTGGTCTTTACAGAATCTACTGCAATACGTCGAGACTGCGGAGCGCCTGGGTTTTCGGGCGGTCTCGGCCAACGACCATCTGCTATTTCCCCGCCCCTGGCTCGACGGGCCGATGGCTCTGGCGGCGGTGCTTTCGGCATCGGGACGGATGGATCTCATGACCACCGTGGCGCTTCCGGTGGTGCGTGGACCGGTGGCGCTGGCCAAGAGCCTTGGGGCCATGGATCTGCTATCCGGCGGACGCCTGCGAGTAGGGGTCGGGCCAGGATCATCGGCCAGGGATTACCTCGCGGTCGGCATCCCCTTCGAGGAACGGTGGAAGCGCCTGGACGAAACCGTGGAAGTGTTGCGCACGCTATGGGGTAAGGAAAACAAGGCGTTCAGCGGTCATTTCTACTCCACTGAAGGAATTACGCTTGAGCCGTATCCGGCGCAGCGGCCGGCGCCTCCGATCTGGATCGGAAGTTGGGGTTCGGAGGCCGGACTCCGCCGAACCGCCCGTTTGGGTGATGGTTGGCTGGCTTCCGCCTACAACACTACGCCGGCGATGTTCTCGGATGCGCGGGAGCGGCTCGGCGTGCATCTTCGCACCGTCGGCAAAGACCCGGATTCATTCCCCAACGCGATAGCCACGATGTTCTTCCACGTGACCGAGGACACGGTCGAAGCTGGGCAGATCATCCGTGAGGTTCTGAGTCCCGCGCTGCGCCGCCCCGAGGATGAGCTATGTCAGCGCCTCCTGGTCGGAACTGCCGAGGAATGCGCCGGGAAGGTGGCGGCGTACCAGGCTGCGGGAGTTCAGAGAATCATCCTGTGGCCCGTCAAAGACGAGACACGCCAGATAGCTACGTTCTGGGAGCAGGTAGTATCCGCAGCCCACGTGTGATGCCAGAACCTTCACCCGCCGGTCGGCTTTTGTAACCTTTACATCCGGCTGATAAACTCCTGCGGCAACTTCATAGGCCCCTGCTTTCCCCAGAGGAAGCCGAACCAGACCGAAGGAGGCAAAGATCGACACCTACGAAGTAATGCTCATAGTCATACCGGAGCTCGATGAGGAGCAGGTAGAGAGCACGATCGGGCGTTTCCGCACGATCATCTCTCGCACGGGCGGCGAGTCGGAGGACCCGAACCGCTGGGGCCGCCGCAAGCTGGCCTACGAGATAGACCATCGCACGGACG
>JACDAR010000371.1 GCA_013695335.1 Rubrobacter sp. | reverse complement strand
AGCAACCCCCAGAAGAGACGCTCCCTGCCACGGGTGTCAGAGGCCACGTATCCTATGCATAGAAGGGCGAACAAGGCCGATCCCAGGTACACCACGTCCGCCGTGAGGTTCCGCCCGGAGGACTCAGGCGGCAGAAGCGCGAAAGCGAGCGCCCCCACAGCCCAGCACGCCAGAGCTATAGACGTGATCGAACGCGGATCGCGCTGCGTGCGCATCCCGCCAGCGCAGGAAACCTGCACCGACCCCTCCAGAGGTATTGACAGTTGCAATCTTAGCAAGCAGCCCGTTTTTAATCCACGCAAATATCGGCGATTTCCTGCGCTTTTTGTGACCGGCATCACAAGAATTTGTATACAACCAGAGTCCCGCTGGGCGAGCTTGCTGCTCGCCCGAATCTTCTCATTCGATGGTTTGCTGCCCTGTGTCGCCGACGAGGAGGACTATGATGAGGGCGATGCCTGAGACGGTGAAGTTGCGCACCGCTGGCTCCGTCCCGTTCCAGGTTTCGGATTGCCACATGGCGAACCATTCCCCACCGATCGTCAGGAAAGCGCCTGCCCAGAGGAGGATGCTCATGAGGAGGCCTAGGATGGTGAACCGACGGGGGCCGACTCGAAAGCTGTTCCTGACTGGCGGAATGACCGGATGGTGAGAACGGTGGCGATCCAACAGACCACGGCTGTCGCCGTTTCCCACAGGATGAGCCCGGCGTAGGAAAGGTGTAGCAGCATGCTGTTCGTGATGGCGCGCCACATGAGATCCCCGTCACGAAAAGTCGTATCCATGCCCATGACGTGTTTGACGAAGGCGAAGTTCGTGCCGTAATCGGTGATGTTGCCGAAGGCGATCAACGTGAAGTACAACGCAACGATCCCAACCAGCACGACGATTACTAGCTGACGCCAGAAGTAGAGTGTCCCGCCAATCGTTATGCCACGCCCTCGTTTCCTGATCTCCGTGCCGTGAATTATGGACCACGTAGCCGGCATCATGTAAGCGCCGTATCCCACGGTAACGGCAGGTTGACGCTAAAGACCGCGACGCTTTAAACTCCGACCGGTAGGGACATACACCCACCGCGCGAAGGGAGCCGAACGGCGAAAGGTCATGCCAGGCCCGTCACCGAAGTAGACGGGAAGAGGCGCCCAAAAAGCGCCCCTGAACTGGTGGGCTTCGCGCCAGCGAGGCTGTCTCCGCCGGGCATGTGGTTCGAGCTTTCCTGGCATAACGCAGGGATGAGCCTACCTCTCGATCTCGATGTGAGGTCTTGGCGGGATGTCAACGGAGGAGGAAGTTGTGCAGTTTCTTCAGCCACATAGCTGGCGGGAGGCGCTGGAAGCCAGGGCGGCCCATCCAGGTGCCAGACCAATCTTCGGCGGCACAGACGTGATGGTAGATCTGAACTTTGGTAGGAAGCGTCCCGAGACCGTCATCGACCTGACCCGCGTACCCGAGATCCGTGAGTGGAATCGTGAGGACGGGCTGCTGCGAATCGGGGCAGGGGTGACGTATACGCGGGCCATAACGGAGCTTGGCAACCTGCTCCCCGGACTTGCGATGGCATCGCGGACTGTGGGATCTCCCCAAATCCGGAACCGGGGCACCATAGGCGGCAACCTTGGCAGCGCCTCCCCTGCCGGCGACGCCCTGCCGCCACTCTACGCCTCGCACGCCGTGATCGAGGTCGCCTCGACGCGGGGCACCCGCCGGATTCCCGTCGGACAGTTCATCATCGGGCCGAAACGGAATGTCCTCGAACCGGACGAGTTGATAATCGCATTCATCATGCCTGAGGCGGAGGGGCCGCAGCAGTACGCCAAGATCGGGACGCGCAACGCCATGGTGATCGCGGTTTGCTCCTTCGGGCTGGCGCTGCACCCCGAGAGCCGGTCTGTTGGGGCGTGCATAGGCTCTGCCGGACCAACCCCGATCCAACCCCGCGACGCCGAAAACTTCATCGAAGACGTCATCGAGGAGCACGATCTCTGGGAATCCCGCGCGGAGATACCGGCTTCGGCCCTGGATCGCTTCGGCGTCCTCGCGTCCGAAGCAGCGATGCCGATAGACGATGTGCGCGGTTCAGCGGACTATCGCCGCCACGCGGTCGGCGTGCTGGCAAGGCGCACCCTGACCTGGGCCTGGAACGAGCATCGGGGGGTCGCAGGATGAAGCTCCGGCTGATGGTCAACGGAGAATCCCGGGAGACAGAGGTCAGGGAAGGGGAGAGTCTGCTGTACGTGCTGCGAGAGCGGCTCGGGCTGTTTGGTTCCAAGAACGCCTGCGAGCAGGGGGAGTGTGGATCGTGTTCTGTGTACCTCGACGGCGAACTCGTATGCGCGTGCCTGGTGCTCGCGGGCCAGGCCGAGGGTTCCGAGGTGGTGACCGTCGAAGGGCTGTCTGAAGGAGAGCGGCTGCATCCAGTACAGGAAGCTTTCCTCGAAGCTGGCGCTGTGCAGTGTGGTTTCTGCACGCCTGGTTTGATCGTGGCCGCGCACGACCTCCTATCGCGCAATTCGGAACCGACGGAGGCTGAGGTGCGTGAGGCGTTGGCTGGCAACCTTTGTCGCTGCACGGGGTACGAGAAGATCCTGACCGCCGTACAGATGGCTGCGGAGACCACCCCGTGACGACAACCCCGACCCGGACGCGTCCATCCGCGTCCCGTACTCGTGGCGGCATAGGGGAGAGCGTCGGCCGTCCTGACGGCGTTCCGAAGGTGAAGGGGGAGTTCGAGTACTCATCGGACCTCCACGTGGAAGGCATGCTGTGGGGCGCGACGCTCCGCAGCCCGCATCCCCACGCCAACATCCGCTCGATATACACCTCTGACGCCGAGGCGATGGCCGGTGTCTTCGCCGTGCTCACGCACGAGGACGTGCCTGGGCGCAAGGTGTACGGCATGGAGATACCGGACCAGCCCGTGCTTGCCTGGGAGAAGGTCCGGTATCAGGGGGAGGCCGTGGCCCTCGTGGCGGCTGACCACCCCGAGACCGCGAGGCTGGCGCTGGGGAAGATCCGGGTTGACTACGAAGTCCTCGAACCCGTCACGGATGCCGAAACCGCGATGTCCGAGGATGCCCCGAAGCTGCATCTCTCGGGCAACGAACTGCGGCGCGTGGATGTTCGGCACGGCGACCCGGAGGCGGCAGCCGAAGTGGTGGTCGAGGGCGAGTACGAGGTCGGGATGCAGGATCAGGCGTTCCTCGGCCCCGAGTCAGGGCTCGCCATCCCCGATGGCGAGGGCGGCGTTGACCTGTACATCTCCACACAATGGCTGCACGTGGACCAGGATCAGGTAGCAGAGAGTCTCGATCTCCCGCCGGAGATGGTTCGGCTGACACTGTCTGGCGTGGGCGGGGCATTCGGTGGCAGGGAAGACTTGAGCATGCAGATTCACGCCTGCATGCTCGCCCTTCACACGAGCCGTCCCGTGAAGATGGTCTACGGTCGCGAGGAGTCTTTCCACGGCCACGTCCACCGCCATCCCGCGAAGATGCGCTACGAGCACGGTGCGACTCGCGACGGAAAGCTCACCTACGTCAAGGCGAACCTCATCTTCGACGGCGGTGCGTATGCTTCCAGCTCCAATGCCGTGTGTCTGAACGCGGCGACCTTCGCGTGCGGACCATATGACGTGCCAAACGCGCGGATAGAGAGCCATATGCTGTACACCAACAACCCGCCGTGCGGTGCGATGCGTGGCTTCGGGGCCGTGCAGGTCTGTTTCGCCCACGAGGCGCAGATGGACAAACTCGCCGAGAAGCTCGGCATGGACCCTGTCGACCTGCGTCTCAAGAACGCGATCGAACCTGGGATGAAGTTCCCGTTCGGGCAGGAGGTTCCGTATCCGGCGCCGGTACGTGAGATTCTGGGCCGTGTGCGCGAGATTCCGATGCCAGATGAACAGGAAGCGATGGGCCGCGACTTGCGGGAGCTTCCGGGCGGCGTCTCGAACACGACGCACGGCGAGGGTGTGAGGCGCGGTGTCGGGTACGCAGTGGGCTTCAAGAACATCGGTTTCTCGGCAGGCTTCGACGACTACTCGACTGCCCGCATCTCCCTATCCATCGAGGACGGTGAGCCAGTCGTGCGGGTATACACGGCGGCGGCGGAGGTGGGGCAGGGGCTCGTGATGGTGCAGGCCCAGATCGCGCGCACCGAGCTCGGCGTCGAGAACGTCGTGGTCGAAGCGGCAGACACGCGCACCGGCTCTGCCGGCTCCACCTCCGCGTCGCGCCAGAGCTACGTGACCGGCGCTGCCGTCAAAGAGGCGTGCGAGAAGGTGCGCGAGAGGATCTTCGAGCTGGTGCGCGATGAGTTTGGGGAATCAGATGAACTCGCCATCGAGGATGGAAACATCATCTCGGACGGGCGGGAGATCGCACCGTTGATGGAGATTCTGGACGACGGAGAGATCTCGGAGATCGTCGAGTTCCATCACCGGGCGACGCATCCGCTGGATGAGAACGGACAGGGGGACGCGCATTTTCAGTTCGCGTTCGCGGCGCACCGGGCAGTGGTCGAGGTGGATGTGGAGCTTGGACTTGTGCGTGTGGTCGAGATCGCGACGACGCAGGACGTGGGGAAGGTCATCAATCCGAAGGCTCTGGAGGGCCAGATCGAGGGCGGCATAGCCCAGGGCCTCGGGCTAGCGTTGATGGAGGAGATCCGGATTCAGGACGGCGAGATACAGAACGCCTCGTTCACGGACTACCTGATCCCCACCATCCTCGACATGCCGCCCGTGAAGATGGAGATCCTGGAGCTCGCGGACCCCGAGGCCCCATACGGCCTCAAGGGCGTCGGCGAACCCCCGACCATCGCCTCCACACCAGCCATAGTCGCCGCCCTTCGCAACGCTACAGCTATGGAGCTTGGGCGTATTCCCGTCCGCCCGGAGCACATCATCGGTATCCCGAAGAAACCACCGGATGAGCTTCCGCAACCGGAGAGCAGCAGATACTCCGGCATCGGGAGATTGGAAGACAGGAGAGAGACCTGATGCCGGGGTACGACCGGGCGGAGCTCACCGCCGAACTGAAGGTCGTCGCGTCGCCGGGGGCCGAGAGAACGCCGCGGGAGCAGGTCGAGGCAGTCAGAAGGGTGGCCGGTGACTCGGGGCTGGCGCACGAGGCGGGACCCGAGACGACGGTGCTCGCCGGAGGGCGTGGGGAGGTTCTCGATGCCGTACGCCGGGTCGTCGAGACGGCGCTCGACGCAGGGGCTCACGTAGTCGAGGTGAAGGTGGAGGCGGAGAGAGATGCCGAGAGGTTCGGGAGTTAGGGGAGATGTCCGAGACGAGGGCTGAGGGCCGCGTACATCCCGTTGACGAGATCTTGCCGGCGGGGAGGCTGGCAGTCTTGGGGCTCCAGCACGTGCTGGCTATGTATGCGGGGGCGGTCGCGGTGCCGCTCATCCTCGCGAGCGCCATCGGGCTCCCTGAGGAGGATCTCATCTATCTCATAAACGCAGACCTGTTCACGTGCGGGGTGGCTACCCTGATCCAGACCGTCGGATTCTGGAAGCTGGGCTTCAGGCTCCCGATTATCCAGGGCGTGACCTTCGCTGCGGTGACCCCGATGATCTTTATAGGAAAGGCGGGGGGACTCACCGCCATCTATGGCTCCGTGATCGTCGCCGGGATCATAACCTTCCTGATCAGCCCGTACTTTTCTCGCCTTTTGCGCTTCTTCCCGCCTGTGGTGACGGGCTCGATCATTACTATCATCGGGGTCTCGCTTCTGCCTGTGGCGGTCAACTGGGCCGGCGGCGGCGACCCGGGCGCGGATAACTTCGGCAACCCCTCCAATATCGCTCTCGCCTTTGTAGTCCTGCTCATCATCGTCGTCATCTACCGGTTTTTCGGCGGGTTTATCAGCAGGATCGCGGTTCTTCTCGGCCTGATCCTCGGCACCATCGTCGCCACCATCGCCGGGGTGACGGACTTCGGCGGGGTCGGTGAGGCCGCCGCATTTGGCATTACCACGCCGTTCTACTTCGGGTTGCCGACCTTCGGGTTCGCGGCGATCCTCTCCATGATCCTGGTCATGCTGGTGACGATGGTCGAGACGACCGGCAACGCCGTCGCGGTGGGAGAGATCGTGGAGCGCCCGATCCGGGAGGAGAACCTGGCCGCGGGCTTGCGGGCTGACGGACTCTCCACCGCACTCGGCGGGATCTTGAACGCCTTCCCATACACGGCGTACGCGCAGAACGTCGGGTTAGTGCGCCTCACCGGGGTCAGGAGCCGCTGGGTCGTCGCCGCGGCGGGAGGGTTCCTGATCCTGCTCGGGCTCTTCCCCAAGCTGGCCGCAGTAGTCGCCGCGATACCGCTCCCGGTGCTCGGCGGCGCGGGCTTCGTTCTCTTCGGCACCGTCGCGGCGACCGGCATCCGGACCCTCGCGCGGGTGGATTTCGAGAGGAACGCGAACGTCATCATCGTCGCTGTGAGCCTGGCCCTTGGCCTGATCACCGTGGCTTCCCCGGACTTCTACTCCGGCTTCCCGCCGGGGTTCCAGATCGTGTTCAACAGCGGCATCACCGCCGGCAGCATAGCCGCCATCATCCTCAACGTAGCCTTCAACGTATTGGGTGGCGCGGAGGAGAGGGCGGACACCAGGTGAGTCGCGACCGCCCGGACAAGCGGAGATACCAGAGGCCCGGTACAGTCGGGCCTTTTTCTGGAGGGGATCTTGCCTGAAAACATCACCATCGACGAGGTGAACAGGCTCGACCGGGACGAGTTCGTCTCCAGGTTCGGCGCGCTCTACGAACGTTCCCCCTGGGTCGCGGAGGCGGCCTGGCAAGAGAGTCCTTTCGCCGATCTCTCCGGGTTGCACGAGGCATTCGTGAGGGCGGTGCACGAAGCGCCCC